>RFHO01000223.1 GCA_003696385.1 Planctomycetota bacterium
CCGTAGTGCATCACCCGCGATGAAATGCCCAACGTGTCCGACAGCGCCGGGTCGAACGTGGAAACCTGCAGCTCCTTGTAGAACAGCAGCACCAGGCCGGCGTTCAGCAGGAATACGGCCGCGTTGAAGACCACCGCCCGCGGGACCGCGGTGTTGCCCCAGGTCTCCATCCACGCAGTTTCCACCGTGCCGTACAGCACGCAGTCCGGGTCGATGTGCACCGAATCGGCTGCCACTCGGATCAACACCAGACCCAGCGCGAAGAACGTCGTGAACACTACCCCCATCGCCGCCGAAGACTCCACGTTGCCCCACCGCCGCACCGATTCCGTCAGCAGCGCCGTCAGCAGGCCGACGACCAACGCCCCGACGAACAGCAACTGGTGCTCGACCAGACTGTATCGGGCCGGATCCAGCCAACCCATCTGCCGCAGCTTCTGTGCCGCCAGAAACGCCAGCACGATGCCCGGCAGCGCAGTGTGGCTCAGCGCGTCCCCCATCATGCTTTGACGACGCAGCATCAGAAAACTGCCCGGCACGGCGCACGCCATCGCCGCCAGCGCACCGGTGAGCACGATCCACGTGTCGATCATCTCCCAGCGGCCGAGTTGTACGATCAGTTCGCGCACCATCCGCAGTCTCTCCGTCCAACGGCACCGCAGCCGTGCGCGAAACGCCCCCGCGCCGGCGTGCGACTTCGGCGGACCGGCAGCGGCAAGCTGCCGCACGACACTCCACCATCCGCTCAGCGTACCAGATCCGGCAGCGTGCAAAACCCTTGTCGCCGGTTCTCGGGATGGATCGCCCCCGTTGCCGTCTCGCGACGCAACCCGGAGCGCCAGGAAAGGCTGGCACGCTGACAAGCCGGCCAGGATCGGACGAGAGGCGGCGCAGGTGCGTGAAACAACGTTCCGCACGGCATCGCCGCTGTCGGAAAGGAGCCGCAGAGCCTCAATGAGCCGAATCGGCGGACACTGCGCCGACGCGCGTTGTACGTGCGTTGGACGGCCGTCGCCGGTCGACAGAGGCGATCCTCCGCGCAGACGCATGGGGCGGCTGTGGCAAATCGGTCACCTATGAAGCCGAGAAGCCCCAGAAGCGATCGCTGGTCCGGATGCGCGCGACGGCGGTGTGCGTCACCAGGCGGTGCGCGTGTGCGAACCGCCGTGCGGAGGCCGATGCCTGTGTGCGTTCCGGCAGGTGTTCTTGTGGCGCGGCGATTCTTGGAATCGTCCGCTCACGCCCCCGCGGCCGCGGTGGTCTTGCAGAAGGGACCGGCGTCCTGGCGGCTCAGTTCTCGCCGCTGGCATCATGAGGCTGGATATCGTTTTCGCCGTCGCACATGTCCTGGTTGTCGCTGAAGGAGCTGCCGGCCGGACACGCGAAGTGACCCTGTACGCCGGAATACTGATACGACTGATTGAACGATCCGAAGGCCGCCCCGACGTCTTCCAGCTCGTTATTGACGTTCTGGCTCACTTCACTCAGTCCCGCCACCATTGCCAGCACGGCGATCGTCGCCACGATGACCAGCTCGCTCGAAATGATCGCGCCCGAGTCGTCCCGCCACAGCTTCGCGCCAAATGCTTTCATCGTTTCACTCTTCCTTTTCCGCTGACCTCGTTGTGATCTCCCCGGCGTGATGCGATCTCCCCCGTCTGTGAAGATCGAGCCGTTGTCCGGAATGCGGCACGATCCGCGTCCGGCCACTGAATGCAGAATTCGCCGCAAACCGTGCGCCAAATTGTCTTTACACCTGTAAATTTCGCGAAGCGCCGATTGTAAGGATTTATTGCGCAAGAAGTTATCGGATTCGAACGCATTCCGGACGGCGGTCCCCTCGCGCGTCGTCCGTCGTGCCAACGCCACGTTCCTGTTGCCCTCACGCAACGAACCGCTACGTTCGACCGTGCCCTGCGCGGTGTTCGCCGACGCGAGCGCGCGTTGTCCGCGGCGGCCACCGCAGGCATTGGTGGCGATTGCCGCGGCAGAGCGGATCGGACAGAATCGCCCGCCAACGACGAGAAGACGAGCGGCCGCACACACAACGGAATACCGGCGAGGATGAACACCGTTTCGCGCGACGAAATCGCTTCCGAATACCTGGACCTGTTGCCTTTTGAGCCGTACCCGGTTCAGGAAGAGGCTCTGCTGGCGTGGTTCTCCTCCGATGAAGGAGTGCTCGTCTGCGCACCGACGGGAACGGGCAAGACGCTGATTGCCGAAGCGGCCGTATACGAGGCTCTCCGATCCGGCACCCGGATGTACTACACCACGCCGTTGATTGCGCTGACCGAACAGAAGTTCCGCGACCTGCAGGCCAAGGCGCTCGAATGGGGTTACGACCCGGATCAGGTGGGATTGGTGACCGGAAACCGCCGCGTCAATCCCGAAGCGTCCGTGCTGGTGGTCGTGGCGGAAATCCTTCTGAACCGGCTGCTCCATTCGGAAGCCTTCGACTTCGGCAACGTCTCCTCCGTGGTGATGGACGAGTTCCACAGCTTCAACGACCCGGAGCGTGGGATCGTGTGGGAGCTGTCTCTGGCCTTGTTGCCCAAGCACGTCCGGTTGCTGCTGCTTTCGGCCACCGTCGGCAATACGGCGGAGTTCATGATCTGGCTGCGCAATGCCCACGGACGCCGGCTGCAACTGGTGCAGTCCACGGACCGCCGCGTTCCGTTGCAGTACGAGTGGGTGGGGGACCGGCTGCTCGCCGAGCAGATCGAGTGGATGGCGCAGGGAGCCGAAGGCCAGCGCTACGTTCCGGCTCTGGTGTTCTGCTTCAACCGCGAGCAGTGCTGGCAGGTCGCCGAACAGGTCAAGGGCCGGCGGTTGCTCGAGGAGACCCAGCGGAAGACGCTGCTGAAGGAACTGGAACGGCACGACTGGTCGACCGAAGCCGGACCGAAGCTCCGAACGCTGCTGGCACGCGGTGTCGGTGTGCACCACGCCGGCGTGCTGCCGCGCTACAAACGAATCGTCGAACACCTGTTTCAGCAGCGGCTGCTACCGGTCACGGTGTGTACCGAAACGCTCTCGGCCGGTATCAATCTGCCGGCCCGATCCGTGGTGCTCAGCACGCTGCTGAAGGGCCCGAAGGGCAAGAAGAAGCTCATCTCGCCCAGCACGGCGCACCAGATCTTCGGCCGTGCCGGCCGGCCGCAGTACGACGACCGCGGCTACGTCTTCGCGGTCGCGCACGAAGACGACGTGAAGATCGCGCGGTTCAAGGAAAAGCTGGACGCGATCCCGGAAGACACCCGGGATCCGCAGTTGATCAAGGCCCGCAAGGCCCTCAAGAAAAAGATGCCCACACGGCGAAGCACCGAGCAATACTGGAACGAAGCGCAGTTTCAGAAGCTGATCGCCTCGCCTCCGGAAAAGCTCGCCAGCCGCGGTCCCCTGCCTTGGCGTCTGCTTGCCTACTGGCTGCTGGTTTCGCCCGACGTGGACCGCCTCCGCGAGATCCTCGGCAAACGACTGTTGGAACCGAAAAAGCGCGTCCAGGCCGAACGACAGCTCGTCCACATGCTCGAGACGCTGTGGGCTGGCGGGTACGTGCGGCTCGAACCGGAGCCGCCGCAAGCCACGGCCGACGCAGAGGCGGACGAATCCCCCTCGGCCGAACCCGGAACGCTTGGCCGTCTGTTGGCCGAAGCCGACCTGCGTATTGCCGGCGTCCCGAGGTCACCTGCCGACGGTCCTGGCATCGACGCGTCTCCGGCGGCATCGGCTTCCGCGACGGAATACGTGCCGCACCATGCCTATCCGACCGAGAAGCTGCCCGCGATGCTGTACTTCCGCAGCGTCAATCCGCTGTACGCTCTGTTCCTGGTCGAGTTGTTCGGCCGCGCCGATCGTGAAGAACGCATCCAGGCGATGGAAAGCGTGCTGGACATGCCGGTCGCGGTGGCCCGCCAGCTTCGTGTGCCCCGTCCCGACATACTGCCTCCAGGACCTCTGGAACGGGAGTACCTCGACCCGGAGCTGTTGGCCCGCGGGTTGGCGACGCCGGCCGAGCTGACCGGTCAGCAGGAAGAGGACGAACCGCAGTGGGGACCACGTGAGCGGGTCTGGAAGCTCACGCTGGCCGAAAAGCTCCGGCGGCTGTTCGACGCCGAGTTTCCCCGCGTCGACCAGTTGCGCACACAGCCCGTGTGGGCGGTGGGCGAACTGCTCCGCTTCGGCGGCAACTTCAACAAGCTGATCACCAGCCGCCGGCTGGCCAAGCAGGAAGGCATCGTCTATCGGCACATGCTGAGGTACATCCTGCTGACGGCGGAGTTTGCCCAGGTCGTCCCGCCGGGGATGGATGCCGACGCGTGGCGCGACGAACTGCTCGAGATTTCGGCCACGCTCGTCGCGGCCGCGCACCGCGTCGATCCGGAATCGACCGACGAGCTGGTGGTACAGGCCCCGATCGCCGACGTCGCCGAAGAGACCGTCGCCCCGACCGCCGAGTTCTTCGGGCAGGTCGTCGAACGAGCCCGCTCGACGCGCGTCGTGTTCACTCCGGAATCGCTGGCCGAACAGACCGAGGAGGACTGGGGCGAAGGCATCTTCGACGACGAAGACGAGGGCGACGCGGAGGACGCCGAGAGCGTCGATGACGACGGCTGACGCCGCCGTGTCGGCGCGAGGCACGCACGCCGGCTCTCGATCGCCGCCGCCGGTCGGAGCGCCGGCCGCACGCCGGTGCCGGCCCGATCGGCCGGCGTGATCCGGCATCCTGACGACCAGGCTTTCTGCCATGCGGTCGGTTGACACGCTTCCGGCAGAACGGGACAACAGATTCCGATGCGTGTCGGCAGCCGCCGCCCCGCTGCCAGACGCTGCTTGGCGGCCGGCCCACAAGGTTTCCAGCCCCCGCCACCGGTTACCGGGTCACCGCCGGCCGCGTTCTCCGAGCCAGTGCCCACAGCTTGACAGGGAGAGAACCGCCATGCACGCCGACAGCCATTCCGAGCTTCGACGAAGCCCCGCCCGTTCCGTTTCCCGCCGCCGATTTCTGGCCCGCTCGGCCGCCGCCATGGCATCGACCATCGGCGTTCCCGCGGTCATCACTGCGGCAAAGTCCGATTCGAAACTGATCCTCGGTCAGGGCGAGTATCGCTACGAGGTCCAGCACGACTGGCCGCAGCTTCCGCGGAAATACCAGTGGCAGACGACGCACAACGTGGCGCTGGACAAGGCCGGCAACCTGTACGTGATCCACGAAGGCCGGGCGGATCGCAAGGACCACCCGGCC
>RFHO01000224.1 GCA_003696385.1 Planctomycetota bacterium
GAACAGATGGCATCATAGCCGGCGCGGCCCGGAGGAAACGAGTGTGCTGCCGACTTCGGAAAGCACCGCACGTCGGGACGGCCGCCGAAACGGCTCTTCGCCGCAGGTCCGGCGAGTCAGTCGGCCGATCCTGGGGAGGCGGACACACGGCGATGTGCCGTGTTCGAGAATCTGGGGCGGCTGGGAAGACGGCGCAAGTTCCGTGATGTGCGATGGTGGAATGCGTCGTGGCGAAACTTGCAGCGACGCCCGATGCAGCGGTCCTGAGCGCCGGGGCGGTTCGATTGCGGTTGTTTCGCTTACGTGGCCGATCCTAGCGGTGAAGGCGGCGGGGCGCAACACCGCCGATACGGGGAGCGAAACAAGTAGCCGTTTCTGTGTTTCGGTGGATGCTTGCTGCCAGCGGTTGCGGCGGGATCTGCGGCACGTCCTTCGGCGGATAGCCGATCGGCGCGGGTGCCGGACGGTGAGTCGCCGGGTAATCAGCTCGTTTCAAAGGTCAACGCGATGGGGCACATTCGACACCGGCGCAGCGCGCGGGTGCCCAATCTCGGGGCTCTGGCCGTGGTGGCCGGCGCGGTTGCGATTCTGTACGTGAACTTCGATCCCGTGGTGGGTGATGAAGGGGGCGCAGCGAGCGAGCGAACCACCGGCCTGGTGTCGGACATGCGTGTTCCTCCGCCCCCGCCGCTGCCGGAGCCGCGAACCGATGACTCGGCCACCGATGATGCCGCGACGACCGGGGGTGTGGCGAAGGACGCCTCGCGGGCGGAAACGACGCAACCTGCGCCCGGAGCGCGAGAGAAGGATCGGCAATCTGCAGCCGGTTCGCCATCGGACCGGGCCGCCCAGCCGTCGGACGACCGGGACTCACAGCGTCTGGTGTTGGCCGGCCGTGCGGCGCTGGAGTTTCAGTACCTCATGCTGGCGGAAGCGGCCCGTCGTCTCGAGCGACTCGATGCCTATACCGCGACATTTGTGAAACAGGAGCGATTGGGCGGCACTCTGACCGATCGGCAGGTGATCGCGATGCGCGTGCGGCATCGGCCGTTCGCCGTGTGGATGGAATGGAAAAAGGGAGGCGACCGGGGGCGTCGCGTTCTGTTCGACGAATCGGCCAACTCCGGCAAGATGCTGGTACGCTTGGGCGGGGTGAAAGGCCGGTTCCTTCCGGTGATGAAACTGGACCCCAACGGCGATCTGGCCCGCAGCGAGTGCCGCTATCCCGTCACGCAAGCCGGTCTGCTGCAGGTGACCGAACTGGCGATGCAGTACCGCCGACAGGATCTGCAGACCGCGGACGGCGTTCGCTGCCGGATGTACGACGGCTGCCGGTGCGGTGAAACGGCCTGCTACGGCTTCGTGGTGGACTACGACCGGCCCGATGTGTCCGAAGCGGCCAGGACGTTCCGCCGCTGCGAGCTGTATCTGGCGAAGGGAACGTACTATCCCGTCCTGATCCGTAACTATGGGTGGGGGGAAAACAACGACCCCAAGGCCCCGTTCGACGAGAGCACGTTGCTGGAAATGTACAGCTTCTCCGAGCTGAAGCCTCTGGAACGCGTGGCCGCCGACGCGTTCGCGCCCAAGTCGCTGGGCGGTCGTTTGCGGTGATCGTCGCGGCTGAGGCGGTCAATGGCCGGTGACGGTGCGACCGGTGACGTAAAGATCGCTGCCGAGGCATTCGACCCTCATGCTTCGCAAGCTCGGTCGTTCGGGAACGCGTTCGCGTCCTCGGCCGAGCACGGGAGGCAGCGCTCCGTCACCCCCGACGATTTTCGGTGCGATGAACACGTGCCATTCGTCGATCAGGCGGGCGTCGGCCAGCGCCCCGAACACGTGGGCTCCGCCTTCGAACAGCACGTTGGTGAAGTCCCGACGTCCAAACTCATCCAGCAGGGCCGCCAGGGACACGTGGCCGGCGGCGGACGGCGCATCGCGCCGACATTCGTCGAACCGATCGCTGCCGGGGCTGGCGACCGCCGTTTGTTCTTCCAGCGGCAGCACGAGAACTTCCACGCCACAGTGCCGCAACCGGCGGATGTGGTCTTCGTCCGCCGTCGGCCCGACGGCCGCCATCACGGGCCATTCGGCTGCGGTCCGGACCAGTCGGGAGTCGAGCGGCAGGCGCGCATGCGTATCGAGGACGACCCGCAATGCCCGCCGGGGACCGGGTGGTCGCGCCGTGAGCAACGGGTCGTCCTTCAGCACCGTGCCGATGCCGACCACCACTGCGTCGACACGGCCGCGCAACGTGTGGACGCGCTGTCGCGATGTCTCACTGCTGATCCATTGGCTGTGCCCGGTCCGTGTCGCGATGCGACCGTCGAGCGTCATCGCCCACTTCACCAGCACAAACGGACGACCGGTCGTGACCCGTTTGGCGAACGGTTCGATCAGTTCGCGGGCCGACGGCGCATCCAGCACCGTGACTTCCACTCCAGCATCCCGCAGACGCTCAATGCCCCGGCCTGCGGCGTGCGGAGATGGATCGACGCAGCCGACGACGACGCGGGGAATTGCGGCCTGAAGGATCGCGTCGGTACAGGGCGGGGTCTTCCCGAAGTGTGCGCACGGTTCGAGTGTCACGCACAAGGTGGCCTGCCGCAGCAGATCGGCGGCACGATTCCCGAACCTCCGCCGCGTGTCGGCGATGGCTTCGACCTCTGCGTGCGCTCCGCCGAATCGCTGGTGGAACCCTTCGCCGATGCATTGCAGGTTGCGATCGAGCAGCACGGCGCCAACGGGAGGATTGGGCTCCACATGGCCGATGCCTCGTTCGGCCAACGCGATTGCGTGTGCCAGAGCTTCGTCGATCGTCGCGAACGCCAGGTCCATGCCGATCAATCCTGACCCGGCACCCAGATTTTGCCGCCTCCCCCGCCGGAAGGGGCGTCCGGCGTCCACAGTCCGGAAGACGAGGAGACGCGGCCGGCCGGAGCCGCGGCCGGTTCACGCGAGGGAGTCAGCAGGGCGGCGAGATCCGCCGCGCCCTGTGCCGCCAGATGCTGCGCGATCGGTACGGCCAATTCCGGCACCTTTGTCACGAACCGCTCACGCACCCACTGCACGAACGCCACCGCGGCGTCCCGCTCCGTCCGTGGTCGCCGCAGAAGCAGGCTCAGGCCGGACGTGCAAACGGCCAGGACTCGCTCCAAAACCGGAGAGAGTTCCTCGGCCCGGCTGGCCGTCTGTAACGCCGATCGGAACAGTTCCTCGGTCAGGGTCTGCGCTTCCTCCAGCCACTGCCGTGCCCGTTCGATCTGCCCCCGCTCGGCGGCGTGCTGAACCAGCGCCGCCAGCAGGGCGACGGTCAATTGCGGGTTGCGACTGCGGATTTCGTCTCGGCCGACGACGGCCTGCGGCAGTTCCCACTCGAAGAAGCGGAACACGCTCTGTTCCTGCACGAGTGCCAGGAGCTGGTCGTCGGCGAGCGCGTTCGGATCGACGAGTGTGGCGAGGAAACGTGTGGCGGCGCTCAGGCGGGCGGCCAATTCGTCGTCCGTCACGTCGGTCACGGACGGCAGTTCGGGGACCTCGAGCATCTGGAACAGTTCGATTCGCGACGGCCCCGGCGGCAAAAGTTCGTACGCCATGTACGCAGCCGCCCGCAGCTCCGGTGATTCCGCCGAGGCATCTTGCACCTCGGCCGGAGTCCTCCACCCGAGGACGGGAAGCGGCGTTTCACGCCACCGGCGAACGATCCGCTCCCAACCGTTCCGCCATTGCTGCAACTGGTCGTCCGTAAGGCCGACGGGCGAGGGGAGCGGTTCGAGCGACGCCGTTTCCGGCAGCACCGAAACGACGGGCGTCAGCAGCCCGATTTCGGTCAGACCGCTTTTGACACGTTGAAGCGTCTCTGCGACCGACGCGGGAGCCGTCGCCTCCGCGCCATCGGTTTCGGAACGGTCGGCAACGATGCAGTCCTCGCCGAGCTGCTTCAGCTTTTCCAAAAGCGGCGGCAGGTCCTCGGCATCCCGCACGCGGACGATCACGGTCATATGGCGTGTCTCGCGGAGCCACGCCGGCGGTTCGTGTCCGGATGCCTCGAGCAGCTCGCCCAGGTCCGCGGGCGGAGATACCACCATCGTGCCGGCATACAACTCGGGTCGCTCCAGAAACAGAACCCGCGGATCGCCGGTGGGCTTTTCCGCGACGGCTTCGCGAAGCAACAGATAGCTGCGCGGCGCGGCTTCACCGGACGAACCGGCGGGAGGCTGGCCCATCTGCATCAGGACCGCCTGCGGCCAGTCGTCGACCCGCGAGAGGAACAGAGCCGGGTCGCGCACCAGCAGCAACTCGTGAGGTACGGTCACCAGGTCGACGTCGTGTGCATATCGGACCAACTGCCGCGTGAGGTGCCCCGCGACGCGCTGTTCGTCCGTTTGAGCGTTCTCGATCAGTCGGTCCGCTGCGGAACAGGCCTCTTCGAAGCGGCCGGAAAGGACGTGTAGCCGAACCAGCGCAGCCAGCAGTTCGAAGTTCTCCGGCGCCTTCTGAAGCGCCTCGGCAATCGTCGCCGCCGCCGCCGCGTAACACGCCAGCCGCGTCAGACGGTTGGCGGTTTCCAGCGCTTCGCGCAGTTGCGGATCGTCGGATCGGATATGCAGCCGAGGGTCCAGCAGTTCGGCAGCCAGCGGAGGTCGAATCCGTTGCTCGGCCTGCTGCATCTGTCGCAGCGCACGGACCGCGTCTTGCTGTGTGGCGGCGAAGGCCGCCGCGGTCGCGCTGTACGCCGTGGCCGAGAGCCAGCGCGAACGCCGTGCCTGAAACGCAGCCATCGTGAGGCAGATCGGCGTGATCAGGTTCGCCGCATTGGCGGCCGCGGCCAGCAGCGCATGCTGCGCGATCGCCTCGACCATCTCCACCACTTCGGCGTTCCGCACATCGCCGCGAACGACGTTCAACAGCAGCCGGAACAGCAGGTAAGGATGCTCGCCGTACTGCTGCAGAGCTTCTTCGAGTATCTCGACCGACTCCGCCGCCCGTCCCGCCTGTTCCAGGGCCGCGGCATGCAGGACGGCCAGGTACGGGGAATATTTGCGCGCCTTGCGGGACGATTCGATCAGTTGCAACGCTTCCTGCGGTCGCCGTTTTTCCAGCGCCGCTTCGGCCTGTTCGATCACCCGCGCTACCGGCATACAACAGAACTTGTATTTCTTGCCGCTGCCGCAAGCACACGGTTGATAGACATCCTGAGACATGTTTGCTCCTTTTCGGCCATCGGTCCGCACACGGCCGATAGCACAATGGCATCGGACGGCGTCGCCGCCATCGTCGCTCCGGACGTCGCGGCGGCAAATCGCCTGCTGTGGGGAAACCCGAACCGCGAACCGTGATGGAGCGTCGTGCACACGACCGACCATCCGGCCCGTCGATTCGGCAGTCGGCCCTGCGTGCCACGATGTCGCCTCGGGGCCGGTGCCATCCGTCGTTCGAGGGGCGTTGTCGTGGGTGCGGAACGGCTCGAGCCGTGCCGGGACGCGACGGCGCATCGCCCTGCGGCGCCGACACAACCGTGCTGCAATCGATGCGAACGCCGCCGTCCGCCGACATCGCCTCGGCAACGGTTTCGTCAAGTGCACTTTACGGCACCCCCGCCGGACCGGGCAACCGTCGGAAGCGGCCGGGGCCGGCGCCACGTGTCGGCCATGCGTCGACGTTTCGCGATCGGCGGCGAAGGCCGTCTCCGTAGCTGTGCCCCGCCCCCAGTTCGCCGCCCATCAAGGGTCTGAGGCAACGGCCGGAGGGTTCAGCTTCCCGCATCCAGCCGCCGCACAACAGCGTAATAGGCGCCGTACTCTCTGCCCTCGGCAGTGTAGAACCGGGCGCTCAGGCGCGTCGTCCGGGGCTTCAGATGCATCCGGAAGACAACCTGCCTTGCGCCGGCGGGCACTTCGGCCGAAGCCTGCTGATCACCGATCCGCACGGTCGCCTTGACGATCGGCAGGGCGACTCCCGGTTGGGCGCGGAAGGGCCTTTCTCCCGGAACGGGCGGCCCCGGCGGCAGGCCCGCGTCGATGGCCGCGTCGATCTCGGGCGGCCAGCGCCGCAGAAGGATCTCATAGTCCCCCTCGGCGACGATCTTCACGTTCCAATAGCCGGTGTTCCGTTTTCCGGTGACGGCCTGCCGGATCATCCTCTGGTTCCAGGGCGTCGAGCCGGTGGTGATCCAGTCGTGCGCCGTCAGTCGGGCGGGATTGTCGGCCGGATGCCCCAGGTAGATCGGGCAGTCCTGTGCGAAGGTCGGTTCCAGTTCGGCCCACCACTTTTCGTACGCGGCCCGCAGCCGAGCGACGACTTCGGGGTGTTTGGAGGCCACGTCGTTCCGCTGTCCGGGGTCGGCTTTGATGTCGTACAGCTCGCGGCCGTTGATCAGCCGCCAGCGATCGGTCATCACGGCACTTTTACGCCACTTGATCGGATCCTTCACGCGCTGGGAGTCGGTGATCAGGATCCGGTCCGGCCAGTCGACGTCCGTCCCCCGCGCCGCCGCTTCCAGCAGCGGGCGAATCGAACGGCCGTCGAAGCGGATCGACGCCGGCGGCTCGATCCCACACAGGTCCAGCAGCGTGGGCACGACGTCCACATGTGCCGTGATGTGTGTGACGTCCCTGCCTCCCACCAAGCCTCCCGCAGGCCAGTAGATGAAGAACGGGACGCGGTGCCCGCCGTCATACTCGCTGCCCTTCTTGCCGCGCATCCCCGCGTTGTACACGCGGTCGCCGCTGGAGGTTCCGTTGTCGGTGCAGAAGATGAAGATGGTGTTCTGCTCCAGTCCTTCGCGGCGGAGGAACTCGCGGAACTTGCCCACGTTTTCGTCGATGTTGGCGATCATGCCGAAGAAGTTGGCCACGTGCGTGCCCAGCTTTTCGTACGGTTTGCTGTATTCGGGCGGGGAGTGCATCGGGCCGTGTGGCGCGTTGGTGGCGATGTAGGCGAAGAACGGTCGTCCCTGGTCCTTCTGCCTGCGGATGAAGCGTTTGGCATAGTCGAACCACACGTCCGTGCAGAACCCCTTGACCGGTTCTGCCTTGCCGTTGTGGAAGTACGCGCCGTCGAAGTAGGCGTTGTCCCAGTAATCGGGCGTCTGGCCGACGCCGCCCCCGCCGTGCCGCATGACCTCCTCGAAGCCGCGATCCTCGGGGCGATACGGATAGTTGTCGCCCAGATGCCACTTGCCGAACATCCCCGTGGCATAGCCGGCGTCATGAAAGAGCTGCCCGACCGTGACTTCGTTTTCCCGCAGCAGCGAGCGGCCCATGATCGTGTGCCACACGCCGGTGCGGTTCGTCCAGTGGCCGGTCAGCAGGGCCGAGCGGGTGGGCGAGCACGTCGGTGAGACGTGATAGTCCCGCAGCCGGATCGACTCCGCATACAGTCGATCGAGGTTGGGGGTCTTCAGCACGGGGTTGCCCGTGCAACTCAGGTCTCCATAGCCCTGATCATCGGTCATGATCAGCACCACGTTGGGCCGGGAGGGTGTCCGCGCCGCCGCATGCGCCGGCGTGGCTGTCGGAACGACGGCGCTGAGCAACGCCACGATGGCCGGCAGCACGTTCCGGAACAGACGCCGTGCCGTTTGGCCGGCGTGCGCCAACGAATCGGCCGCATTGCGGAAGGACCGCTGGACGTGCAACCCGCAGTTCCTTCGGTGGGCCGGGGGATGTTGAGCGTATGCGGACATGGCAACTCTCCCTCGATGTCGATCGGTTGTTGAACGCCGGGAACTCCCGCGGCAATGTAGCGAGTGGTCTTCCGCAACGACAACCGGGCGGGTGGCGTGCGGACGGCGCCGAGC
>RFHO01000225.1 GCA_003696385.1 Planctomycetota bacterium
GACCACATATGCTTCCCCGGCTTCGGTGTTGCCCGCGACGTCCGCGCGCGGTGCACCGATCAAGACGTCGTCGAAACCGTCGCCGTTGATGTCGCCAGCGGACGAAACGGAAAAGCCCGAACGATCGCCGGCCGCCATGCCGTCGATGGTGAAGCCGTTGGTGCCGTTCAGCGTGTTCAGACTCAGCGGATGGGGGGCCGCAAGCAAAGTCCGCCGCTGAAGCACTTCGGCGCAGCGGCCGACCAGCGGACCGCGGCGGGCTCGCACAGCGGAGCGAACCGGACGTCTCGATCGCTTCGGGCGGGGGCAAGGACAGAGGGCAGAAAGGAAACGCAACGTCAGCAGCCGGCCTCGAACGTTCATTGCTCACGTCGCTCCTGTCCTGGAAAGCGAGAGGGGGCAATGGATCGAGCGTGCGAAGATGCTAGCACAACGAGAAAACACCTGTCGACGTTTCCGGCGGTCCATTGCGTTGTTTGTTGATCTTGGCGGGTTCTGTGCCCGCCCGTAGACTGCGAATTTCGTGAGCTGCGCGAGGGAGCGGGGTGGGCTCCGGCGCGACGTGCGGGAATGCGGCTGGTATCGCGGGCTTGCGGAAGGGACGACCGGGGAGAGTTGCCGATGGAGCGGCAATCCGTGCGGGTGTGGTTCGTCGGTGCCGGGCGGTTGCGGCTGCGCGCCGGCTTGATGGCGATCCTGCGGGAGCACGGCTTCGAGTGCGCCGCCGTGGGGCCGGAGCCGTGCGACGTGCTGCCGCGACACGGATTCATGTATCACGAGTATCCGCTGCGTCGGTCGGCCAGCCCGCTTGCCGATCGGCGTGCGCGACGGCGATTGGTGGAGCTTTTCCGCGAATATCGTCCGCACATCGTCCATGCCGTGAACACCAAGCCTTCTCTGCTGGTGCCCGTAGCGGCTCGTGAGGCCGGTGTCCCGATCGTGGTGCGGACGATCACGGGGCTGGGGGCCGTGTTCAGCGCGGGGCCGCCTGTGGGGTGGGCGTTGCGTTCGGCGTATCGCGTTCTGTTTCGCCGGACGGCGCGCGCAACGGCGTGGACGGTGTTTCAGAATCCGGACGACCGCGAGTACTTCCTCCGCCACGGCATGGCTGCGGAGGCACGTTCGAGCGTCATTCTCAGTTCGGGGATCGACGTGGAGGCGTTCCGGGCACGGGCGAACGGCGCCGCGGCGGTGCGACGGATTCGGGAATCCTGGGGGCTGCAGGGGCGATTCGTGGTATTGATGATTGCGCGGCTGCTCCGTTCGAAGGGCGTCGTCGACTTCATGGAAGCGGCGCGAATCGTGCGCCGGAAAAAGCCGGACGCGGCGTTCGTGCTGGTGGGGAATCCGGTGACCGAGGGGCCGGACGCGGTGCCGGTGCAGCACGTGCGTTGCTGTCCGGACGTGCTGTGGGTCGGGCCGCGAGACGACATCCCCGACGTGCTGGCGGCCTGTGACGTTTTCGTGTTGCCGAGCTACTTTCGGGAGGGCGTTCCGCGCGTTCTGTTGGAGGCGGCTGCGATGGAACGCCCGATCGTGACGACGGACTCGCCCGGCTGTCGCGAGGTGGTCGTGGATGGAAGGAACGGACTGCTGGTGCCGCCTCGAGCGCCGCAGCGGCTGGCGGAGGCGATCCTTCGGCTGCATGGCGATCCGGCTCGCCGGAGCATGGGACGATTCGGCAGCGAACTGGTGAGACGCAAATTCCATCTGCGGACGGTTGCCGCGCAGTACATGACGCTGTATTGCGGATTGCTGCGGGACGCGGGACTTGCGGTTCCGGAGCCGCTGCGGGAACGCCGACGACCTGCGGCGTGAAGGTCTCGGCTGGTGTCGCCGGAAGGCCGCCACGACGCCATCGGCAGAGGTGCTGGTGCGGCATGCGCGGTGGTGGCGGTCGGCGGGCCGGGAGCGGCCGGAGGTCGGTTGCAATTGCCACGGTGCCGTCAAACATACGGAGGGGTGCCGTTCGAGGGTCGAGGTGCGTCCGGTGGGCGGCGGCCTGCGTGGACCGGGGCGCGTCGGAGTGGTTGGGTGTGCGCTGAGAATCGGTCCGGATCGATTGGCTGGTGCAGAGAAGGAGCAGCGTATGGCGGACGAGGGGCGGATGGACGCTGGGCAGTTGATCGAGTTCATTCGCTTCATCGAGTTGCGTTCGAAGCGAAAGCGCACGGCCCTGCGCGACATGGTCGAGGCGGCGCACCTGGACGAGGAAGGCATTCAGACCGAATACGTGCTGCAGGCGATCGAAGAGCGTGAAGCGGTCGCGCAGACGATCGTCGCGCCGGGCTTTGCCATGCCGCATGCGCTGCTTTCGGAATGGCCCGGGCGGTGTCGGATCGTGATCGGCCGCAGCCGTGACGGCATCGACTATGGTGCGGCGTCGGGCGAGCGTGTGCACTTGGTCGTGCTGCTGCTGATCGGGCGCGAGGGCGAATCGCAGTACATGGCGATTCTGCGCAGTCTGGCCGACCTGTTTGTGACGGAGGAGTTCCGCCGCGATCTGATCGAGTCGGACGACATCCGGGGATTGGAGCGGCGGTTGCGCGAAGAGCTCGGGTTGATCGGACCGGGCGGTCGTCTGGCGGACGTGCCGAGAATCAGCGTCCGGTTTGCGGAGCAGGCGGTGCAGTTGGCCGATGCGCTGAGCGCCGATGCCGTGATGGTGGTGGTGGATCGCAGCGTCTACGTGCCTTGGGAAATCCTTCGCGGGCTGCCTCGCAAGCTGATCGTGGTCACCAAGGAACGGGATGAAACGCACCGCGAGGAATCGACCACGACGTTGTCCACGGTTCACATGCTGGACCTGCCGCAGCAGGAACTTTCCGTTTCGGATCGGGCGAAGCTGGGGTTGCTGATGGCCGGGATGGAGGGGCTGCTGGGCGCGGATGGCACGCAGATCGTCACCATCATTGCATCGGACGGGCGGACGCTCGATTCCATCCAGTGGATGCGGGCGCAGAGTCCGCTGCGCTGGTTGTTGAGAGCCAATATCCACCGCAAGCTCATTCGCTCCGGCGTGTTGCTGCGGGTGCTGACCATCGCGCACGAGCTGGCGGTGGAAGGACGGGAAGGGCGCCCCGTCGGGACGCTGTTCGTCATCGGTGACACGAACACCGTCCGAAAGTACGCGCAGCAGATGGTGCTCAACCCGTTCAAGGGTTTCTCGCGCAAACTGCGGAACATTCTGGATCCCAGCATCACCGAAACGATCAAGGAATTCGCTCAGATCGATGGCGGTTTCATCGTGCGGGCGGACGGCACGGTGGAGAGTGCCGGAACGTATCTGTCGGTGGGGGCGCGATCGAACCTGCAGGTCCCGGCGGGGCTGGGGGCCCGTCACAGATCGGCGGCCGCAATCACCTCCGTGACACGCGCCCTGGCCGTCGTCGTCAGTTCGTCCACGCGGCGGATCACGGTCTTCGGCAAGGGCCGCGTGGTGTTTTCGCTGGAACCGACGAAGGGCGCCGATCGAGTCGGTCTGTGACCAGAGGCGTGACACCCGACCGCGCCGGGCGTCGACCGGGGCACGGGCATCATCGGGAACGAGCCTTGTACGCGAGTTCGGCGAAGACGTTCGCCAGCCGGGTGCGTGCTGCGGCCGCTTCGGCCGAGCTGTCCGGTGGTGTGCAGGGATGGCGTTCTTCGGGATCGGCGGCAAGATCGAACAGCTTCCCGTCGCTGTACAGCTTCCACCGTCGGTCGCGGACGAACGCGCGTCCGCCGTGTTCGGCGAAGACCCACTTTCGTGCACTTGTCCGCGGATCCGTCAGCACCGGGACGAAGCTGTGTCCGGTCCGCTGGACGCGAAGGCCGCCCAATTCGGCGAATGTGGGCAGATAATCGGACATGTCGACCAGTGCCTGCGTCACCGTGCCGGGGCGAATGACGCCCGGCCAGACGGCGATCAGCGGCACGCGTGTGCCCCAATCGGTCAACCGTCCCTTGCCGCCTCGAATGCGGCGACCTCCGATTCGCGAGAACACGGGCTCGCGCACCAGCTTCCCATCGCGGACAGTGATGTACGTGCCGGAGGGAGTTCCGTTGTCGGCGGTGAAGAGCACCAGCGTGTCGTCGGCAAGCCCCTTGCGATCCAGGAAGGCCATCAACCGGCCCACGCGTTCGTCCATGGCGTGCACCATTTCGGCGTAGTTGTCGTAGCGGCCGCGCGGCCCGAAGGGCACCGGCTCGTTCAGGTCGTCCGTCACGTCGTGGCACAGGGCCATCGAATAGAGCGCGAAGAACGGCCGGGGATCGTCCCGCGCAATGAAGTCCGTGAGGAATTCGACATACACGTCGGGACCGTACCGGTCGGCGACATCGTTGCGTATCCGGCCGTTCTGGTAGATCAGTGGGCGATAGTAGCGCGGGCCTTCGTGCCAGCCGAACAGGCAGTATTCATCGAAACCCAGCCGGAATGGGTGTTGTGGGTCCCTGCGCAGCAGCGTCAATTGCCACTTGCCGGCGATGGCCGTGCGATAGCCGGCGCGCTTCATCACGTGGCCCAGGGCCTCCTTCTCCGCCTGTTTGGGAAACGTGCCCCAGCGGGGATTGCCGAGCTGAAAGGGGTACCTGCCGGTCATCAGACACACCCGTGTGGGATGGCAGACGGGCATGGCGTAGGCGTGTTCGAACCGCAGTCCCGACGCCGCGAGGGCATCCAGATGGGGTGTGTGATAGGACTGACCACCATAGCAACCCAGGACCTCGCGGCCGACGTCGTCGGCCAGGATCAACAGGATGTTCGGGTGGCGTCCGCGGAGCTCGGAGCGGGCGGGGGCAGGGGCGGCCGCCCGCAGGCGGACGAACGATCCGCACGCGACGACCGTCAGGATGACGATCCGCAAGCCGGGAAACCGGCGTCGCTGCCAACCCGCGGCGATCGGCCAGAGGGCATGCGGTGTGAAATCGTTGCGACGTCCGACCATGTGGCTGTGTCCCTTTTCGGCTGGAGGCAGCGGTGTCAGGAACCACGCAGTGCAGCCAGGCGGTTCAGGATGTCCACGCCGCGCTCGAGCGTTTCGTCTTCCGCGGCGTAGCTGATGCGAAAGTGTGTGTCCCGTTCGCTGAACACGTTGCCGGGGATGATCAGCAGGTTGTTCCGGATCGCCTCGGAGACGAACTCGGTTCCTGTGCCCCAGGGAGTGCGCACGAACAAGTAGAACGCTCCCTGTCCCCCGGCGACGGTGAAGCGGGGATCGAGGTTCTGCACGATGAAGTCGCGTTTGGCCTTGTAAGCGCGCACATGTGGTTGCACGTCGTAGTCGAGTGCGGCCAGGCCGGCCCATTGGACCGGGTGCGGTGCGCAGACGAAGGTGAACTGCTGCAGCTTGATCATTTCGCGAATGATCTCGCGCGGTCCATGGGCGTAGCCCAGCCGCCAGCCGGTCATCGAGTGGGATTTGCTGAAGCCGTCGATGACGATGGTGCGTTCGTTGAATCGGGCGGGGCTGATGAATTCCCGGTCGTAGCAGAAGGCCCGATAGATTTCGTCGCTGATCAGGGCGATGTCGTGGCGCTCCGCGAGTTCGGCCAGAGCCCGCATTTCGGCTTCCGAGGCCACGGCTCCGGTCGGGTTGGCAGGGCTGTTGCAGAGGATGACCTTGGTGCGGGGGGTGATGGCCGCGCGTACCCGCTCCACGTCGATGCGGAAGTCGGGATAGGTGTCGACGATCACCGGGACGCCACCGGCCAGTCGCGTGAGATGTTTGTACATCACGAAGTACGGATCGAACATGATCACTTCATCGCCGGGGTTGACCAGCACGGAGAGGGCCAGCATCAGGGCGCCGCTGGTTCCGCTCGTGATGAACAGTTCGCGATCCGGGTGTGGCAGTTCCGCGGCGACCCGGGCCCGCAGTCGCTGCAACAGGGGAGCGATGCCCTGTGTCTGGCTGTACGCGTTGCGTCCGTGCACGACCGCTTCGAACAACGCGTACTTGATCGGGACGGGGGTGTCGAAATGGGGCTGGCCGATGCTCAGGTTGACCGGATCTTTCATTGTCGCCGCCAGGTCGAACACCTTGCGGATTCCCGAGGCATCAATCAGCCGCATCCGGTCGGCGATCCACGATTGGTTCATGAGGCGTCCTTCGGGCGCGTGGTGAGCAGGATGGCGGAGTGGGCCGCGCGAAGGGAGAACGTCGGTCGCGCCGGCTTCGTTCGCGGCGGCGGACGCAAGGTCGGTCCGCGTGCGCTCGCCCGACGGCGGATGTGGAATCCGCGGCGGCTCGGTGAACACGCCACGCAGTTTATCGGGGCCGGATCGAGCTGGAAACGGCCCGAGGTCCGCGTCGCGCGGTGGTGTTCGTTTTCGTGCAATCGTGCCATTTTGCCCAATCGGCTCAAGTCTCCCGTCCGTTGCAGCCGATCCATTCGATGGACGCCCGCAAAGGGAAGGGCGGCTCATCGCGTCGGTTATTCATTGACTCCACGGAGGGGATCGAAGTGATCGCGCATCCACATTTGAAGCTGTACACCGGCGAAGAGGAACCGGCTCCGAGCATGGAGCGCAAGGTGAGCGTTCCGCTGCGGGAGATCGTCACCGCGTTGGCCGACGCCGTGGTGTTCAATCGGGCCTGGTTGAGAGATTTCGCGGACGAAGAAATCGACGTTCCGGTCGATTTGTACGAACTGCTGCATTCGTACGTGAACATCAGGCCGGGGGCGTGAGCCGTGGCAAAACCCGGTGTCGGGGTGCAGGACGCGACCGGCCGGGGCAGCGGCCCGCCTTGGTGTCCGCCAATGACGCGGGCCGTGGCGGCATCGCACGGGCCGGGAGCCGCGCGGCGAAAGAGACGGACCGGACGGAGCTTCGCGGGAGGCCGCCGGGGCCATGAAGTACTGGCAGTTGTTGCTGATCTTTGCCGCCGGCGGGCTGGGGGCCGTATGCCGCTACGCGGTCAGCGGGTGGGTGCAGCGATTTTCGGAGACGTTTCCGATCGGCACGCTGGCCGTGAACGTGGCCGGATGCTTTCTCTTCGGCACGGTGGTCGTACTGGCCGGCGAGCGCGGGCTGTTACCGCCGCAGGCCCGGTTGCCGGCGTTGACCGGTTTCCTGGGAGCCTTCACGACGTTCTCGACGTACGGCTACGAAACCCAGCAATTGCTGAGTGACGCGGAGTGGGGACGGGCGGCGCTGTACCTGGTCGCCAACAACGGCGGTGGAGTGTTCGCAGTGCTGTTGGGCATGGCGTGTGGACGGCTGATCTGAGCCGGTGAACGGCGCGCGTGCCGCTGTCCGCCAGCCCCCGATGCGGATCACGCGTGGACGGCCCGCCCCGGCCAGGCGCCGATGCCCGAGTGCGCAATGTCCGGTTGGCGGACCGGGCGGATCGTCGCACGCCCGGTCACGCGGCGGCACAAACGGGATCGGGAGCGGTCAGCGACCGCGTACCAGGGCCAGCATCGCGCGAGCTCGCTGCTGGTCCCGCTGTTTTTCGGCCAGTTCTTCGTCGGTCAGGGCGCGGCGGAGCCGGGCCTCTTCGAGAGCCGCCTCGACGGCCGAACGGTCGATGGCCTCGACCGGAATGGCGCGGCCCGTGAGGATGGAGACGACCGAGCCCTTGATCTGTACGAACCCGCCGTCGATGAACAAGGCATGCTCGCCGTCGTCGGCGTGGTAACGCAGTTCGCCGTAACCGAGCTTGCCGACCAGCGGCGCGCGGCCCGGCAGCACGCCCATCTGCCCGTCGAACAGTGGGAACCGCACCGACCGGATGTCCTGGTCGAGCAGGGTGGTTTCCGGTGTGACGATTACCAGTCGCAGTCGCCTGTCTGTGGCCATCATTCTGCCTCAGCCGCGAGTCGTTCGGCCTGCTCGGCCGCTTCCTGGATGCCGCCCACGTACATGAAGGCGTTTTCGGGAAGGTGGTCCCATTTGCCGTCGCACAGTTCTTCGAAGCTCTGGATGGTCTCTTCCAGCGGGGTGATTTTGCCGGGTTTTCCGGTGAAGGCTTCGGCGACCAGGAATGGCTGGGAAAGAAACCGTTCGATCCGCCGTGCGCGATGAACGACCAGCTTGTCGTCCTCGCTCAATTCGTCGACGCCGAGAATGGCAATGATGTCCTGCAGTTCGCGGTAGCGTTGCAGGATCTGCTGCACGCGGCGGGCGACGCGATAGTGACGTTCGCCGACGTACTGCGGATCGAGGATCCGGCTGGATGAGGCCAGCGGATCGATGGCCGGGTAGATTCCCTTTTCGGCGATGCGGCGTTCCAGGTAGATGAACGCGTCCAGGTGCGAGAACGCCGTGGCGGGAGCCGGGTCCGTGGGGTCGTCGGCCGGCACGTAGACCGCCTGCACACTGGTGATGGCGCCTTTGTTCGTCGAGACGATCCGCTCCTGCAATTCGCCCAGCTCGGTTGCGAGTGTGGGCTGGTAACCGACCGCCGACGGCATGCGGCCGAGCAAAGCGGAAACTTCGCTGCCGGCCTGAGAGAACCGGAAGATGTTGTCGATGAACAGCAGCGTGTCCGCGCCGGTGGCGTCGCGGAACCATTCGGCCATGGTGAGTGCGGAGAGGGCGACGCGGAGACGCGCACCGGGAGGCTCGTTCATCTGACCGAACACCATCGTGGTCTGTTCGATGACCGAGCGGCCGGTGTCCCCGATCTTGGTTTCCTGCATTTCCAGCCACAGGTCGTTGCCCTCGCGGGTCCTTTCGCCCACGCCCGCGAACACCGAATATCCGCCGTGGGCACTGGCGATACGAGCGATCAGCTCGGTGAGAATGACCGTTTTGCCCAGACCGGCACCGCCGAACAGGCCTGCTTTGCCGCCGCGGACGAACGGCGTGAGCAGGTCGATGACCTTGATCCCCGTCTCGAAGACCTCGGTCTTGGCGCTGAGATCTTCCAGCGCCGGGGGGTCGCGATGGATCGGCCAGCGCTCTTCCGCCTCGACAGGACCACGGCCGTCGATCGGTTCACCCAGCAGGTTGAACACCCGCCCCAGTGTGGCCTTGCCCACAGGAACGCGCACCGGTCCGCCCGTGTCGGTGACCTTCATGCCACGGACCATCCCGTCGGTGGAGCCGAGCGCCACGCAGCGGACGCGGCCACCACCCAGGTGGTGTTGAACTTCGCCGGTGACGCGCACCCGGATGCCGTGAACTTCTTCGTCGACCACGAGTGCGTTGTAGAGCGCGGGCAGATGCTCTTCGGGAAACTCGGCATCGAAGGTGGATCCGATGACCTGCGTGACATGGCCGACGACCGTAGGGGATTCCGTCGCAATTGCCATCGTTGTGACCTCGTTTCTGTGTTCGCTGGTGGTGTCGACGGGCCGGTCCGGACGGCGCCGCCCGTCGTGTTCGCCGCGCGGCCGGACGTCGTCCGGCCGGCGCCGTTCATTCCAGGGCGGCCGCTCCGCCGATGATTTCGCTCAATTCCGCGGTGATCTGTGTCTGTCGCGCCCGGTTGTACTGCAGCGACAGGGTGTGAATCATCTCCGCCGCGTTTTCCGTGGCCCGCTTCATCGCAACCATGCGGGCGATCTGTTCACTGACGGCGGCGTCCAGAAAGCACTTGAACAGCCGCGCCTTGAAGGCGGCGGGAACCAGTTCCTGCAGAATCTCCGCTGGTGAGGGCAGGAACTCGAAATCGTGCCCTCCTGCCTCGCCCCGCCCCTGATCGATCCGTTCGATCGGAAGCAACGTGTCCACGACGGCCCGTTGCTTGGAAGCCGACTCGAAGCGGGTATAGGCGACGTCGACTCGGTCGATGTGTCCTTTGATGTAATCGTTGATGTAACGATCGGCGATCTGTTCGACTTCGTCGAAACGCGGCTTGTCTTCGAATTGCAGGTATCGGCGGTCGACGGACTGCCGTTGGAACTTCATGTATGCCAAGCCGCGACGTCCGGAAACTTCCAGCACCAGTTCGCGACCGGCGGTGCGGTATTCCCCGATCCGCTGCATGGCCAGCCGCAGGACGTTGGCGTTGTAACCGCCGCACATCCCACGGTTCGCAGTCAGCACGAGCAACACACCGCGGCGGTCGGTTTCGTGAGGTTGCAGCAACGGATGCGTGAACCGAAGCTGCGCGGCGGAGAGGTCCGCGACGATTTCGGACAGCTTCTGCGTGTAGGCTTTCGCCTCCGTGGCGCGATCCATTGCCTTTTTGAATCGCGCCGTGGCGATCAATTCCATGGTCCGCGTGATCTTGCGGATGTTGCGGACCGCCTTGAGGCGCTTGACGATTGCTCGTGCTTTGGCCATCGGAACCTGCCGACTGGGTGGTCAGTGCACTGTTCGGCCGCGGGAACCTCGGTGATCTCGCCCGCGACCGGTGGGTCGAACGGTCCGGCGATTCGAACCGGTGCGACCCCTTCCGGTTTCTCACGTCGCCGCAGCGGTCTGATGAGCGGCGGTGGTGTACTCGGCGAAAAACTCATCCAGTGCCGCACGGAGTTTCCGTTCCAGCTCTTCGTCCAGCACACCGGTTTGTGCGAGAGTGTCGCGGATGTCCGAATGCCGCGTGCGAATGAACTCGTGCAGTGCTTCTTCGGCTGCGGAGACACCGTTGACAGGAATGGGGTCGAAGTAGCCGTTCGTTCCGGCGTAGATGCTTATGACCTGGTCGGCCATGCTCATCGGCTGGAACTGGGGCTGCTTGAGCAGCTCGACCATCCGGTAGCCGCGGTCGAGCTGCGCCTGCGTGGCCTTGTCGAGTTCCGTGCCGAGCTGTGCAAACGCTTCCAGTTCGCGGAACGCCGCCAGGTCGAGCCGGAGGCTCCCGGCAACCTTCTTCATGGCCTTGGTCTGTGCGTTGCCGCCGACCCGCGAGACGCTGATGCCGACGTTGATGGCCGGGCGGACGCCGGCGAAGAACAGATCCGGTTCCAGGTAGATCTGACCGTCGGTGATCGAGATGACATTGGTCGGAATGTAGGCGGAGACCTCACCTTCCAGCGTTTCGATGATCGGCAGGGCGGTCATCGAGCCGCCTCCCAGTTCGTCGCTGAGCTTGGCCGCTCGTTCCAGCAGGCGGCTGTGACAGTAGAAGATGTCGCCCGGGTATGCTTCCCGGCCGGGCGGACGGCGCATCAGCAACGAAAGCTGACGGTAGGCCTGGGCCTGTTTGGACAGATCGTCATAGACGACCAGTGTGTGCTTGCCCTGATACATGAAGTGTTCGCAGATCGCCGCTCCGGCGTACGGTGCGATGTACTGCAACGGAGCCGGATCACTCGAAGTGGCGCTCACCACGACCGTGTACTCCATCGCGCCGTACTCTTCGAGCGTGGCGACCACCTGGGCGACGCTGGCGGCCCGCTGTCCGCACGCCACGTATACGCAGATGACGTCGCCCCCCTTCTGGTTGAGGATGGTGTCGACGGCGATGGCCGTCTTGCCCGTCTTGCGGTCGCCGATGATCAATTCCCGCTGACCGCGGCCGATCGGCGTCATGGAATCGATCGCCTTCAGGCCGGTCTGCAGCGGTTCCTTCACCGGTTGGCGGGCGGCGATCCCCGGGGCGGGGCTTTCCAGCGGTCGACGCGTCTCGGTGAGCACCGGTCCCTTGCCGTCCAGCGGGTTCCCCAGCGGATCGATCACGCGGCCCAGCAGCGCTTCGCCCACTGGCACCGACAGGAGCTGACCGGTGGAGCGGACTTCGTCACCCTCGTGGATCGTCAGGTAGTCACCGAGGATCACGATACCGACGCTGTTTTCTTCGAGGTTGAAGACCAGGCCGTTGACGCCGTTGGCGAATTCGACCATTTCTCCGGCCATCGCCGCCGCCAGCCCATAGCAGCGGGCGATACCGTCGCCGACCTCCAGAACCCGGCCGACTTCGCTGGTGCGGATTTCCCCGCGAAAGTCTTCAATTTCCTTCTGGATGACCGAAGCGATCTCGTCCGCTTTGAACTTCATGGAGACCCCTTTCGCGTAGTCGGAGTCGCAACTGTTGCAATCGGGCCCGCAAGGACCCGTCGTATACCGTGTCACCGATCCGCAGGACGATCCCTGCGATCAGGCTCGGATCCGTGCTGGTTTCCAGGACCGGCGTGAAACCGAACCGCTGCTGCACTGCCTCGGCGATCCGCCCGCGGGCGTCGTCGCTCAATGGTCGTGCCGTGATGAGGCCGACCTTGCGCCGTCCGCGTTTTTCGTCCAGCAACCGCTGGGCGACGGGAACGATCACCGGCAGCAAATCCAGACGATCGTGCCGGGCCAGCGTCCGCAGAAAGCTGGTAACCAGCTCGGTCGCCCGCGGCGCGACCACGTGATCAATCATCCGCAGCTTGTCGTCCCGACTCACCAACGGTGAAAACAGCAATTGGGCGAACTCCGGGAACGCTTCCAGCACTCCGCGGACGAAGTCGGCCAGTTCGGCCAGTGGTTCGTCTTCTGCGCCCAGATCCGCGGCCGCCCCCAGGAAAGCCCGCGCGTACACCTTGGCGATGGCCTGGACGCTGGGGTCCTCCATCACGCTGGGGATCCGTGCCTGCCGGGGATCGACCTCTGCCATGCTCGCGTCTTTCAGCTTGCCGTTCCGCCGCTGCGGTGGGTGTCCTCCCGACCGACCCGCCGCGCCGCTGGCCAGTCACCGCGCTTCGCGCCGTCGCCGCAGCGGTCGGTCGGTGTCCACCGCCGTGGGCCGGTCACGAAGAGCGGCCGGACAACTGTGCCAGTGCGTCTTCGATCAGACGGCGGTGATCGTCGTCGGTGACGGTGCGTCCCAAAACATGTTCGGTCGCCAACGCGATCTCGTCGGCCAGCCGCGTGAACAGCTCGGCCAGGGCCTGTTCCTTGGCGGTGGCGATGGCTTCCATGGCCTGCTGCCGGGCCGAATCGGCTTCGCGCTGGGCTTCCTCGAGCATCCGCTGGCGAAGCTGCTCGGCTTCCTGCTTGGCGTCCTCCAACATCTGCCGCACGGTGGCGTGGGTTTCGGCCAATTTCTGCTCGTGCTCTTTCAGCAGACGCTCCGCCTTCTGCCTCGCGGCGTTCGCCTCCGCAATGTCGTTGCGGATTTTCGCTTCTCGTGCGTCCAGTGCTTCGATCAGCGGCTTCCAGGCGAACACACGCAACACCAGCACGAACACCAGAAACGTCACTCCGGACCACAACGCGAGGTCCGTTTTGAAGGAAAGAGGAACGCCTTCGGCGTGCTCGGCGCCGTGGCCGTCTTCCGTCCCATGAGACGCGGCGGCGTTTTCGCCGGTCGCGTGTGCCTCAGATTCCGTGCCGCCGGTCGATGCAGAATGTGACGACGCATCCTCCGCGGCATGCAGGCACGTCGTGACGGCAACCGCCAGCACGGCCAGGGCCGTGATCAGGGCGGCGGCACGCCGCATCAGCGGGTCAATGTTTTGGCGTGTCATGCTGCTGGTGTCCTCGACGAGCAATCAGACCGGCCTGACCTCGGCCGCTCGGGCCCACAATGCGGTGCAAGCCCCAACGCCACGCGATCCCGCCCGGCAGTTGTGTCGCCGGCCGGTCGTGCGGCGCCGTTTCAAGAGGCCTGCACGCCGCGACGATCCGGGACTATCCACGTTCGACGCTTCCGGACCGTTTCGCACGATGCAGCCGGAAAGCGGCTGTGACCGGGACCGGGGCTGGGGCCGCTCACCGGAAGGTGGAAGCGGACCATCGCGGTTGCCTTCGGCCCCGGTGTACCGGTTCGAAGCCCCGACGGCATCACTGCGGCGGCCACGGGGCACCGTTCTGGCCGATGCAGACGATCAGCGCGAAGAACGTTACACCTTCGATCAGAGCGGCGGCGATGATCATCGCCGTCTGGATCTGTCCGGCCACTTCCGGCTGACGCGCCATGTTTTCCACGGCCGCCGAACCGATTCGCCCGATGCCGTAACCTGCGCCGATGATCGTCACCGCGGCACCGATGGCACCGGAGAAGTGAATCCCGCTGATGCCGCCTTCCGCCGCCATGGCCGGTACGGTCATGGCCAGAAACGCTCCCAGTGCCAACGCCAGAATCCGGATCGACTGTTTCACGATTCAGCACTCCTCTTCAAGTAGAACCCAACGACCGGTTGCTCGAGGCCCGGCGGCGCCCGCCGCGGGCTTTCTGTCCACGTCTTTGTTCTCATCCGCGTCGAGCGGCGAGTCGCTTCGCGCCGGTTCGGAGCGCGACTGTCGCTTGGCCGAACGGCCGTCTCGGTGGACACCGCCGCCGTCGGCGGCCCGTCCGCATCGACACGTCAGAGTGTTCCGGGAGCCGACACACGTCGCAGCGGCCGCCCGGATATCGCCTTTCCATTGCTGGTGCGCGTCGCCTCCTTTCCTGCGGTTCAGTGCTCGTGAATGCACATCGAGATGAACAGCGTGGACAAAAAGGCGAAAATGTAGGCCTGCAAAAACGCCACGAACAGCTCCAGCATCCCGATGGCGACCTGGCCGAGGATACTGGTGGGAAGCACGATGTAGTACAGGCCGCTGTCGGCCACCAGGGCGATGAAGCCCAACACCACGGCGATCACCGTGTGACCGGCCATGATGTTGGCGAAAAGACGCACGGCCAACACGCCGTGCTTGATCAGGATGCCGACGACTTCGATGACCCACAGCATCGGTGCCAGGATCAGTTTCATGGCGGGCGGCACATCGATGCCGGGAGCGAAGTTGGCGACGAAACCCAGCGGGCCCAATGCTTCGGAACCGAAGTACACGACCGCGCCAAAGGCGACGGCCGCCAGCGCCCCGGTCACGTTGATTTCGCCCGTGGGCGAACCAAGCCAAGGCACGGCACCAAGCAGGTTGCAGAACAGGATGTAGAAGAAACACGACCAGACGAAGGGCAGGTAGCGATCGGCGGGATGCTGACCCGTTTCCGTCAGGGCGTGCGCATCTTCGTCTGCGTGCGCGCTGCCGCCGTGGTCACCGTGTTCGTGCTCGTGGTGGTCGTGGTGATGTCCGTCGCCGATGGTCGGGCGGACGACCTCGTCGCGGATGAAAAGGGCCAGCGTTTCCCAGAAGTTCCACCACCGCCCGCTGACCGGTTGACCGCCACGGGCTCGCCTAGCCAGACCGGTGAAGATCCAGACGCCCAGAACGACGGCCACCACCTGCAGCACCATGAATTTCGTCAGCTGCAGTCCGAAGATTTCCGGGAGTTCGATGCGCAGGCCGAAGGGCAGCTCGAAGTACGGGAAGTCACGCACGTGATGAAAGGTGTCGTGTCCGGCTGCCATGACGCTGCTTTACTTTTCGACTCCCCGAACAGTCGGCTCCAGCTCCGTTCGCACGGTCAGCACAACGGCCGTCGACGAACCAGGAGCGTTGTCTCGGTAGCCAGCGTGACGGTGTAAAACAC
>RFHO01000226.1 GCA_003696385.1 Planctomycetota bacterium
CGAAATCGAATGGTTCGTCGGGCCGCACACGATCCATGGGGTCGGCACGTTTCGCTTCCTGCACCGGCATCTCCGGTGGCCGGAGCCGGCACGGTGAACGGCGGGCGTCCGCGGTTCGCCCGTCACTTGCGCCCGATGGCAGGCATGTGGCGGCGTTGACCGCACTCCGCGCACCGTTCCGTTGCTCCCGATTCACCGCGAATGCCGTCGCGCGACGCACCGCCGGACCGACGAGACAGCATCGGTGGCGAAAACAACCGTCTCCGAAGTGCTACAACGGAAAGCCATGACCCACCACCGTCCTGCTCCCTCCAGTGACGTCGACGAGACGCCTCCCGACGTATTCGATGCGGCCGCCGCACGACGCGTGCTGCAACGCATCCGCGACCTCTGCCGCGACGACGTCCTTCCCGCCGCCGCCCTGTGCGCCGGCACGGCCGACGAACTCTGGGGGCCCTTCCTCTTCGGGCGACAGACCATCGCCGGAACGGAGCCCATCCGGCCGGATGCGATTTTTCTCGTCGCGTCGATCACCAAGCCCCTCGTCGCCATGGCGCTGATGAAGCTCATCGAAGCCGGCCAGGTCACGCTGTCGGACCGCGTCGAGCGCTTCGTGCCCGAGTTCGGGCAAAACGGCAAGCACGCAGTCCAGTTGCGGCACCTCCTGACACACACCTCCGGCCTGCCGGACCAGTTGCCGAACAATGCCGAGCTGCGCCGGGCGGGCGAACCGTTGGAGCGGTTCATCGAGGAAGTTTGCCGCGTCGAGCTGGAATTCCCTCCGGGGCGCGGGGTCCGCTATCAGAGCATGGGATTCGCCATGCTCGCGGAGGTCATCCGGCGGGTCACAGGAATCTCCTGCAGCGATTTCGTCCACCGCGAACTCCTGCAACCGCTCCGGATGCACGACAGCGCTCTGGGCGCACCGGACGATTGGTTCCACGGTCCGCATCCGGTCGTCGAACGGATCGTGGAAATCCGCACCCCGCAAAACGGCACAGGCCACGAATGGGTCTGGAATACCGAATACTGGCGGCGGTTCGGCGCCCCATGGGGCGGTCTGCTGACCACGCCAGCGGATCTGGCCCGGTTCGCCCAGATGATGCTGCGCAATGGTGAGACCGATGGCCGACGGATCCTCTCTCCCGCCACCGTACGCGCCGCGACCCGCAATCAGCTGGAATTCTTCCGCGACATTCCCGAACCCGATCGTCGCTGCCGACCGTGGGGGCTGGGCTGGCGGTTGAATTGGCCGGCCCACAGTGCCAATTTCGGCGACCTGCTCGATCCGTCGGCCTTCGGCCACTGGGGATCCACCGGCACCGTGCTGTGGATCGATCCCACCGTCGGTGTGTTCTGTGTCATCCTGACGTCTCAACCCCAGGATCCCGACGGCCGTTGTCTGTCGCTGATTTCGAATGCGGTCGCCGCCGCCATCAACCGCATGGCCGTCCCGTCGCGCGGCTAGCAGGCGCCCGGCCGCCATCGCCCGCGACGCTTCTCGGCCGCTGTTTCTACGCCCGAATGACACAACATGGCTGCGGTGACGCCTTTCCCGGTCGCTCGCGACGAACACGCGGTTCCCCCGCGCTCGCCGGCCCGATCGCCCGTCGACACCGGATTGCTTCGCCATTTGCTCGGTTTCGTTGCACCCACCGTGCACGGTCGTTACCTTGCCGCTCCGCAGTCGGCGTTTCGGCATGTCGCGTGACAACCGGCGTCACATCCTCGCCGACGCGGCCCGGGGGCGGTGGCCGCCGAAGCTCTTCCAGGCGTCACGCGGCAATCGGAGTCACATCGTCCATCAGTAGAGTAGAAGGAGAGGAAACGATGGCAGAGAAGAAGGAATCGAAGAAGCCCGAGGCGGAAGCCAAGCAGGAAGAACAGGCGACCTCGACGCAGGCCGCCGAGCCGGCCGGCCAGCCGGCCGCCGCACAGCCCCAGCCCGGCGCGGTCACGCAGACACTGAAGGTCGACGACAGCGACGTGGTTGCCGGATACGCCAACTTCTGCCGCGTTCAGAGCACGCCTGAAGAACTGATCCTTGATCTCGGCCTGAATCCGAACCCGTTCCAGCCGGGCGAGGTGACGGTGAAGGTGAGCCAGCGGATCATCATGAACCACTACACGGCCAAGCGTCTGCTGCACGCGCTTTCGATGGCCCTGCAGCGGCACGAGGCCGCCTTCGGCGTTCTGGAAACCGACGTGCGTCGCCGCGTCGCCGCCCGCGCGGTGGCCCGCTGAATCACGCGAAGACCAGACGCCAAACAGAGGCGTTGCCGACGGCGCCATCGGCCACCTAGACTCGGCGGCTGCGCTGATTGCGCCGCTTCAGTACGTCGACGCCCTCGGTTTTGACGCTGCGAACCTGCGAATGGATGCCGCCCGGCTCGGTACCGGTGAGCCGGGCGGCGCCGTCGTATTCCACGACGACGCGAAATACCCGATGCGACGGGAGATCGGCGATCGCTTTCGGCCCGTCCATCGCCGGAGGACAGACCGGCGGGACCGGACACACGTCGCTTCGTGGGACGCCGCCTGCCAGTGACAGGCGAAGCACGTGAGCCTATCGCCGTTGCCGACGCGCCGGCCACACGGCGGGGCGTCGTTGGGGAGCCTGCCCGTCGTCCGGGGCCGATCGACGCCGGTTCGGCACCTGCGTTCGCGGTTCCCGGTGGAACCGGCGGACCACAAGCGGGCATCGTGTGTGCATCGGTCGTCGCCCGCCGTGGCGTGGCGTTCGTGAGTCCTCGTGAGGGTTGCCGTCATGCACGACGAGGAAGGCCGCTCGAGCGGTGATGTGCCTCCCGATGACGCCCCCTATACGCAGCAGGTGCGCCATCGCAGTATCGGCGCGCTCGTCCCCGAGCGGGTGGCCCGCGGCGTGTTCAGCACAGGCGCCGTGATCCTCAATGGAGCCCACGAGTTCATCATCGACTTTCTGCTGCGGATGAACAAACCGCATCAGATCGCCGCCCGGGTCGTGCTCCCCCCGGGTGTGGTGCCGCGTTTCATCCTGGCATTACAGGACAACCTGAAGACGTACGAACGCCGCTTCGGTGCCATTCCCAAGCCGCCGGCGCCCAAACCCGACCCGCAGGCCGAACTGGGGGTCAGCGAACAGACCGTCCAAGCCGGCAGTCCCGCGACAGCGGCGAACAAGCCACAGGTTTCGGCCGAAGAACTCTACGAACAGTTGAAGTTTTCCGACGAAGAACTGGCCGGCAGCTATGCCAACGCGGTGATGATCGCCCACACGGCGGCGGAATTCTCGTTCGATTTCATCACTACGTTCTTCCCGCGGTCGGTGGTTTGCAAGCGTGTGTTTCTGTCTGCACCAAACGTACCGCGGCTGCTCGACTCTCTACAGCAGTCCTACGAACAATACCGGCAGAAGCTGATCGCCGCCGGTGTCCCCGCTCCGCCATCGGTGGAAGAATTGCGGCGTCTCCAGCGACCGGCAGACGCTCCGCCCGTGGCGCAGCCGGAGCCGGAGTCCGACTCCCCCGACGACGAAACGCCGCCGGATTGAATCGTGACGGCTGCGGCAACGGCGCCGGAGGCACTTCGGCCGGTGCACTCACGCCGACCGTCGGCGCACCGCCGGCCCGCGGAACGCCCACGATTCAAGTCCATCGGGTATTCCGGCCCCAGGCGGTCCGAGCCATGAAAGTCGTCCACGTCATTACCCGCTTGATCGTCGGTGGAGCACAGGAGAACACGCTGTTCACCTGCGAAGACCAGCACCGCCTGTTCGGCGACGACGTGACGCTGATCGCCGGCCCCGGAGTGGGCCCGGAGGGCTCCCTGGAAGAACGCGCCCGCAGTGGAGGGTATCGAGTCGAAATACTACCCGAACTGCAACGCGCCATCGTCCCCCATCGCGACTGGCTGGCCTATCGCCGCCTTTCGCGACTGCTGGCACGGCTCCGTCCGGACATCGTCCACACACACAGCTCCAAGGCGGGCATTCTCGGCCGTCTGGCCGCTCATCGGCACGGGATCCCCGTGGTGCACACGATCCACGGAGCGTCGTTCCACCGAGGCCAATCGCTGTTCGCCTTTCACACCTATCGCATGTTGGAACGCTGGGCCGGGCAATTCTGCGACCGGTTCATCAGCGTCTGCGACGCCATGACCGCGCAATACGTCGCTGCCGGAGTGGCACCACCGGAGCGATTCGTGACCATCTACAGCGGCATGGACGTCGAACCGTTCCTCCATCCACCCCGACCGCGAGAAGCGGTCCGAAACGCATGGGGGCTCGCCTCCGACGACATCGTCGTCTGCAAAGTCGGCCGGCTGTTTCACCTGAAAGGTCACGAATTCCTGATCGAAGCGGCTCCGCAGGTCGTCCGCGAAGTCCCCAATGTCCGCTTCCTGCTGATCGGCGACGGCATCCTCCGTGACCGGCTGGAGAACCGCGTCCACCGACTGGGCCTCCAGCAACATTTCGTCTTCACCGGCCTCGTCCCGCCGCAGCGCGTCCCGGAACTGATCGCCGCCAGCGACATCGCAGTTCACGCCAGCATCTGGGAGGGATTGGCACGGGTGCTGCCTCAGGCACTGATCGCCGGCAAACCGGTCGTCAGCTATGACATCGACGGGGCACGCGAAGTGTGCATTCCGGGAGAAACCGGCATGCTGATTCCCCCTGGCGCCATTGACGAATTGGCTGCTGCGATCATCGAACTGGCACGCGACCCTGGCTTGCGGAAAAGACTGGGCGACGCCGGCCGACGCCGATTCACCGAACCATTCCGCCACGAATACATGACGCGCCGGATCCGGGACGTCTACCAGGAAGTCCTGCGACAGCGGGCCGGTGGTTGACCGCGGTTTACGTGGGTCATGATAAAGTCGCGCCGCGTGAACACGTGACACCCCGGGGGGCCGAATCTCGGCGATCGGAGGCGATTGGTCCCAGGCAACCGCCGAGAAGCCGATCAACGATCCACAGCACCGCAGCCGTACGCGTTTTTTCACATAGACCAACGGCATGCATTGAATCGGCTGTGCCCGTTCTGTGGTCCGTGCGCCATCGCTGGTGGAAATGTCACCCGCCCGCTCCATAACCACCGTCGTCGGGCTTTCCTGCCGTTGTGTGCCGCGTCATCATGGTTGGCAGTAGCCCGAACCAGCCATTGGCAGGTCGGGAGCAGTCAACTGCGATGCGGAGGCCCACCTTCGAGCCTCGGGGAGGACGTGCGATGTGGTGGCATCGCGTTTTGCTGATGATCGCCTTCACCATTGCCGGCTTGGCAGGTCCGGTCCGCGCTCAGAGCATCGGGTATGAGCTGCGATTGCCCGACGAGCGAATGCTGGGGCGGTTCGGCCTGCACATGCTGTGGTGGAGCCACGCAACAGTCGATCCGGGCCGCGCCGTCGTGCGCCACGTATCGGTGGATGAAGAAATGGTGTTGATCCAGTCCAGCACCGGCGTGTTGACCGCTTTCGACGCCGAAACGGGCAAGAAACATTGGGCCGTGCAGATCGGATCCCCCCATGCCTCCTCCTTCCCGCCGGTGACGAACGACGACTACGTGCTGGCCACCTCGGGCAAACGAGTCCACGCGGTCGACAAGTTCAACGGCCAAATCCGCTGGCTCCTCGATCTGCCCAAGCAACCCTCGACCGGCGTCTCCACGGACGATGATCAACTCTACGTCGGCACCCTGGACGGCAGCGTACTGGCGTTCGACTTGCGGAAGGTGTTGCATCACAGCGACGAAGGACTGCTTCCGCAATTCACGATGGACACGCTCAACTGGCGGTACCGCGCCGCCAAGACGATCACTTCGCCTCCGCTGTCCTTCCGGCAGACCGTCTATTTCGCCAGTCTGGACAAGTCGCTGTATGCCCTCAACCGGCTGGAACGAACACTCCGCTGGCAATTGGAAAGTGACGCCGCCGTGACGGCGCCGCTCGCCCAGGCACGCGACGGAGCCGTCGTGCTCGCTTCGGAAGACGAAACCGTGTACTGCGTCAATCCCAACGGTCGCGTCCGCTGGGAATTCATGGCCGGCTACCCCATTCACCGGGCTCCGCGTGTCATCGAAAGCGAGGTGTACGTGTTCCCCGACGACGGCGGGGTTTTCTGCCTGAGCCTCGTTTCCGGACGCGAGCTGTGGCACCGACCGCACATCGTCGACTTCATCGGTGCCACCCGCTACCGCGTCTTCGTCCGGGACATCTACAACAATGTGGTCATGCTCTCCCGCTCAGACGGCACCGTGCTCGGCGTGATGCCGTTGCGAAACTTCACCGTGTCGTTCGGAAACGTCCGCACCGACCGCATCTACCTGGTCACCAGCCGCGGTTTGGTCGTCGGCATCCGAGAACGCGACGCCGAATTCCCGCGGTACTTCCTGTATCCGGAACGTCAGCCACTGGTGCCCGAACTTGTCGACGAGACCGACGAGCAGGCTGCGGAAAATTGACGCCCGCCAAAACCGCCGGCGCACCGTCGACACCGTCACCCTTCCGCGCTTGACCAACAGCGGGCTTCCCACCTCGTCTCGCGGCTCTCGCTCTTCCGTTTCCCAAAGCCCATGCGCCGCCTCGCTGCTACCGTCCCGCCGCAGCCCAACGCACGATCTGCACCGCCGGAATAATCGGGCGCACCGATCTCATCGACAGCATGTGTGCAAACGGCCCCGAGTCGTGCGGTTCGCCGTGGGCGACGATGTGGTTTTGCGCAGATCATGCAGCTTCTTCCCGAAACCGTAGTAGCCTTTTGCAACGGTTCGGGGCCATTGCAGCGTTCGAGCTTGCGGTCACGGAAAGCGCAGCCGCATGACGGGCCATCCTCTCCTCTCTCACGAGCGAACGACTGCCGCCAAGCAACGGGTGGTGGAACGCCGCTCACCCAACGCGGCCGGCTGGGTCCACTCCGTCTGCCAGCAACTGGCCGACGCCACCGGATGGACGATTCGATTCGAGCCGGCTGCCGATTGCGAATCCGACGACGCGTCGGCTGCTGCGCCTGGCACAAGCCCGTCCCCGCAGGAATTGTCGTCCCCGGCGGACACGGACATGCCCCACGACGCCCTCGACCGGCGCCGCTACATTCTGGAAGTCCTTCAGGAATCGCTTCGCACGCCTGTCCGGCAGGACCGGCAAACCGCAGGCAAACGTGAGCGTCCCTGTCGGGACGCGACAGACGGCACCGACTCCTCCCAATACGATGGCGATGGGCAGACCGCATCCAACACCGCCGCGCCGCGGAACACCAGCCGCGTCCGCCCGACACCGCAGATCGTCCTGCCTGAACACGTCATCGAAGAACTCCTGCGGAGGCAGCGGTCCGATGGCACCTCGCCAGACCGCAGCGGCGCAGGCAGTGCCCACCCGTGGGACTCGACGCCCCCGGTCTGCACCATTCCGATCAAGAACAATGGTCATACATTGGGCCGGATCCTCGTGTCCGAGCCCCATGAGCCCACGAACGCCGTGCAGCGACACTCCGTGATGGCCCTGGTCGCCATCGTGGCGCGGCTCGTCTCTCAGAATCTCGGACTGGAACGGGTGCTCCAGACCAGGACCTGGGAATTGTCGGAATTGTTGGATCTGGCCCGCCAGACACCGGCCGGCGAACAGATCCCCACGGTGCTGCAACGCCTGCTGCGCGGCCTGCTTCAGCTGACCGGATTCCGCGCCGCGGGGCTGTTTGTGCTCTCTCCGGATTTCGACGCGTTGCGGTTGGTCGAATGCTCCACCTGCGACGGTCAGCAGTTTCCCGCACCGAACCGCCGGATCGCCCCCGACACACCGGACGCGCGCGCTTTGCGGGACGGCATGTCGATTCAACGCGACGATGAGGCGGACGTCGATGCACACACGTGGCTGCCAAGGGGCATCCGGACGGCGGCGTGCCAGCGGATCGATTCTTCTGTGGGTCCACTGGGCACGCTCTGGGTCTGTGACCGGCGCCGTCGCTACGTTTCCTCGCACGACCTCCGCATTCTGCGCACGTTCGCGAGCCTGATTGGACAAACTCTGGAACGCAGCGTGCTTCAGGACGAAAGCCGCCATCAGCAACGGTTTCGTCGCGAGGTTGCCGAAATCGTCGGAGAATCACCGCGGCACAACCGCGTACTCCGCCGTCGCCTCGCCGGCTTGGCGATTGCCATTCGCACCGAAGGCCACTTCGAACTCAGCGGCGACGTCTGTGAATTCGTCAAGCTCCACCGGCGAGCCGCCGCGGTGGCGATCGGTGACGCCTGCGGTGACAGCCTGCCCGCGGCCGTCATCGCAACGGCTCTGCGAGCATCCTTGCACACCTGCTGGAGCAATGACCGGCTCACTGACCCGGCCGACGTGTCATCCGTCGTCACGTGCGTCAACAATGCGGCGCGGCAAGTGAGCCAACCTCATCAGTTCGCTTCTCTGTGCTACGCCGTCATCGACACCGAGAAGCGCCGGCTGGTGTATTGCAACGCCGGCCATCCACCACCGCTGTTGATTCGCGACGGGCAGGTGACGCGCCTGCACGCACACGGCGTGGTCATCGGCGTCGTGTCCGACGCGCGCTATGCCAGCGGGCTGGCGGCTTTCCAGCCGGGCGACCTGCTGGTCCTCTACACCGACGGTATCACCGAAGCACAGAACGCCGAAGGCGACATCTTCGGTCTTCCACGACTCGAAGAGATCGTCCGGCAACACCGGCACGAAACACCGCAACAGATCGTCGCCGCCGTGTGGCGGGCCATGACGCGATTCACGGGGAAAACGGACGCCGACGACGACCGCACACTGGCCGTGGTCAAGTTTCCTCGGTCGTGACCCGGTCAGGAGGCGAACGCCCAGGCCGCCGAGCAACAACGCCTTTCGCCACACACGGACCGACCGCGGCCGCCACGGTGCATCACGATTTCTCGCCGGAGTCGGATTCCGCCCGACGCAGCACTTCGAACCCCGACGCCACCTCCAGAAGCTCTTCGGTGATCGCCGTCTGTCGCGCCTGGTGATACGCCAGCCGGAGTTCCGTGACACGTTCCTCGATGTTTCGCTGGGCGGACTGCATCGCCGCGATCCGCGCCGCGTTTTCCGCCATCAGTGATTCCGCGGCGGCCCGATACAGGGCCACGAAAAGCCATTCCCGCAACAACGTCGACAACAGCACGTCCGCGGGCAGATCCAGACGCGGAAGCGAACGCCCCGGCCACCGCGAAGGCACTTGCCCCGCTTCGCGCTCGGCTGGAAACGGCAGCAGAGCAAACACGCGCGGACGCGTCGCCGCGGCGTGCACACGGCGCTGGTGAACCAGTTCCACACGTTCGATCCGCCGACGATGCCGCCACTCCTCGAGCACGGTCAGCAACTCATCCACCAACGGTGTGATCCCGTCCACGCCGCCGGGCAGCGGCCGCCAGGCGAACGCCTGCCCCGTCAGCTCCGGCGCAAACACCTGCAGCCGCGTCCCCACCAGCACGAATTCCAAGCGCGTGCAACCGCGCCGCCGGTGTTGGTCGGCATGTTCACGCACCGCCTGTACGACCTGCTCGTTGAACCCGCCGCACAACCCCTGCTCGGCACCGAACACGATCAACCCCACGGGAGCCGCGGGTGAGGGCGACCGCATCCGAATCCGGCCACGGTGCCGCCAGAAGAACATCCGCAGGCCTTCATCGACCGCGTCGAAATACCGCGCCAGCGCCTCGACCGCTTCCTCATACTGCCGGATCGACACCGCGGCCAGAGTCTTCATCGTCCGCGTGATGCCCAGCAGATCGGAGGCCACTTCTATCCGACGCTGCAGCGCGTTCAAATCCGGCATGCCTTGCTCCGCCGATCACGTACGGGCCCGTCACGGCTCGTCCTCGAGCCACCTCAGCGATTGCCTCCCACAGACCCCCCGGTGGTCTGGCCAGCCCCCGGCCCCTGAAAGGTAAAGTGGAATACATCGGTGATCGTACTGAAAATCGGCGAAACCGAAACCCGCACGAACCGCCGGTCGCCCGAGACGATCGCCAAGGCCGAACTGCTCACGCCTTCACTCAGCACGCTGACAATCGGCATGTAACCCACTGCCCCGGCGCCGGCGACAGCCGCCGTTCCGGCTGCGACCGGCACCGCGCCCACCTGATGCAAAGCGGGACCACCGACCCGCGGCAGACTCTCGGGTGCCACGCGCCGCCGGTCGGCCTCTGGAACGGACGTCTGCAGCGTTGCCGGATCCGCGGCAACGGTCCGACGCCCGCGATGCAGCGATATCCGCACGACCGTCACGTCGCCGGACAACGGCACGGTCAGCTCACGGCAAATCTCATGATCGCTGTCGGCGTATCGAACAATCTTCAGTCTCGCCCGCTTGCCGACGATGTTGCCCGACTGATACACGATCCGCAACAGGTAATAACCGCTGAATGCCCGGGCGCAGACGTAGTCGTCATGGCAGTTGTCCGCCTGCGGCCCGAAACCGTCGTGTACCAGAACGCCACCCGAAGCCGTCCGCGGCTGCCCCGGTGAACAGCGCGTTCCGGGCGGTTCGTCGACCTCCAGATCCAGGTCGCCCCCTCCGACCCAGCTCAACCGCACGGTCAGATCGCGTTGACGTGCTTCACGCAGCACCCGCTGGAAGTCTGCAATCCGCTCGTGTTCGCCGCGCTGTCTCCAGCGACGCATGAGGTCCGACGCGGCGTCCTCGGCCTTGCGATGCCACCGCGCGTAATCACGAACCCACACTTCCGAAAGCACCCGTGGGATCGCCCACCGCAACACCTCTTCATTGTCCTGCCGCAGGGCGTGCTGGAAGGCCAGAACGTACGGCTCCGGCCGCCCCGGAGCCACCTCCGCAACCTGACGGTACAGCCGCAATGCCAGTTGCGGATCGCCGAACCGCACGAGATACGCGGCCGACATCAACAGATTCTCCGGATCGGCTCCGGTAATGTCCGCCCGCGACAGCAGCACCCGGTCGATTTCGTCCTGAGGGCGTCCGAGTTTCTTCAGTGTCAGCGCCAGAACATCGTACATCCACTGCGCCGTTCGGCCGTGGATCAACGCCACCTGCAGCAACGCGACCAGGTCTTCGAACCGCCGGGCCCGATTCAGGACCAACGCCGCCTCCCCGACCTGCTCGACCGCCGGAGCGTGCTTGCGAAACCATTCATCCAACGCGTCGAACGCATCGATATCGGGATCTTCCGCCCGCCGTTGGTCCAGCCACTTCACCATGCCCCGCCCCGACGCGACCGTCGACCGCTCGTGCTGAGCGGCTCGGCCGTCCCTGCCCGCACCACGCCGACCGGGCTCCCGCCCAGACCGAGCCGAATCCGCAGGGCCGGAACGGCCGTTACCCGACTCGGGGGCAACCGTTTGTGCCGCAACCAGTCGCAACCCGGTCGGCGCACTCTCCGAGACCGCGGCCGGGCGAAGGGGAGTTCCCGAAAGAACAAACACCGGCCTCCTGAGCACATTTCGCGTGTCAGGGGCCGGTGCACAGGCACGGGCCGAATGATCCGTTTCAACGCCGGCGAGACGGGACGCCGGCCGACTCACCGCCGACGATCGGAAGCCACGGGCGTTTTTTTTTGCCCTCGCGGCACGGACCTGCCGTCGATCCGGAAAACCGGCACGGCAGAATCCGATCGGCCGGTCGCACGCTCCTCGCCACTTCGCCGAATGGCTCGGCCGTACTCTGGAACGTGGACATCCGCTTTGCGAGCGTCCTCCCCGTCAGCGTCCGCTGCGATGCCACGCCGCGCGGGCCGCCGGCCATCACGTGCCGCCGGCGGCTGCGGCCGGCCGCGCTCCGCGTTCGGCAATTTTGGCGGGGCGATGCTCAGAATACCGCCGCCGATACCGCCACCGAAACCACCGATGCCGCCGCCGAAGCCACCCAAGCCACCGCCGAAGCCACCCAAGCCACCGCCGAAGCCACCCAAGCCCCCGAAG
>RFHO01000227.1 GCA_003696385.1 Planctomycetota bacterium
CTCGCGGCCGACTGCTCACCGCCCTGATGGCTACCACCGTGCCCGAACGCCGAACTGGAACACCCGTTGCAAGGCGCGGTGCGACACCGGAGCACCTTTCATGAGACGACGCCGATTCCTGTGCTGCGGCCTGCGTGCGGCGGCCGCCGGGACACTCGTCTGTTCGACTGCGCAGTCACGCCGGGCGTGCGCACACGCCGGCGACGCTACGGCGGACGGCGGTGAAACCACCGCAGCCAGCGGCCCGTTGAAGCCGCACCCGAACAATCCCCGATATTTTGCAGACGGCCGGGGCCGGGCCGTGTTACTCGTGGGGGCGCACACCTGGAACAACCTGGTCGACATGGGACGGCAGGATCCTCCCGAGCCGTTTGATTTTGGGGCGTATGTGCGGTTTCTGCGCCGCTACGGCCACAATTTCATACGCCTGTGGACGTGGGACTGCACGACGTGGAACACACGGGCGAACGGCCGGTGGGGAAAGGATTTCGTCCACAATGTGGCTCCGCATCCATGGCGAAGGACCGGTCCGGGGAAGGCCCTGGACGGCAAACCGAAGTTCGACCTGACGCAATTCGACGAAACCTACTTCCATCGCTTGCGCGAGCGCGTGCGGACCGCCGGACGACTGGGCATCTACGTGTCGGTGATGCTGTTCGAGGGATGGGCTTTGTTTCACGCCAACACGCGGCGCGGCGTGCCCGCCGGTTGGGCCTGGCGAAGCCATCCATTCCATCCGGCCAACAACATCAACGGGATCGACGCCGGCACACCCGGTGATCCGCTGCGCGGCCGTCCACACAGTCTGGCGCACCCGCAGGTCAACGCCGTCCAGAAGCGATACATTCAGCACGTGGTCGACACCGTCAATGAATTCGACAACGTCCTGTACGAAGTCATCAACGAGGGCGGCGAAAAGGAATGGGACTGGTGGGTCGTGCGGACCGTGCACGAGTACGAGCGGACCAAGCCCAAGCAACACCCCGTCGGACTGACCGGACACGGTGCCGAACGCCTGCCGGACATGCTGGCCAGCCCGTGCGACTGGGTTTCCCCGGGATCGCGCGACGGATATCGAGATCATCCGCCGGCCTGGAACGAAACCAAGGTCAGCCTGCTGGATACCGACCACGTGTGGGGCATCGGGGGTCACCGCGAATGGGTCTGGCGGAGCTTCCTGCGCGGGCACAATCCGTTGTTCATGGATCCCTACGACGGATCGGTGTTGGGCAAGCCCTTCGACCGGCAGTGGGAACCGATCCGCCGGGCACTCGGGCATGTTCGCCGGCTGTCGCAACAAGTGGACTTGGCCCGGATGGCGCCGCGTGATCCGCTGGCGTCCAGCGGTTACTGCCTGGCCGCTCCGGGCGAGGAATACCTGGTGCTGGCCCCCGAGGGAAAACCCGTGACGGTCGATCTCCGCGCGGCCCGTGGATCGTTGCGTGTGCGCTGGGTGGACTGCGCCAGCGGACGCCTGGCCGCGGCTTCCGCAAACGTGGATGGTGGAACGCACCGGGCCTTCACACCGCCGAAACGCAGCGACATGGTTCTCTGGCTGACGAAGAGCGGACGTGACCAACGTCGCCGCAGATGAATGGCCGTAGCGGCGTCAGACGAGCGGACCGGCATCGCGGCCGCGAAAGACGGGGCTGTCCGTAGCACACGAGAGCGTCGGAAACGCAGTCCAACGGAAACCGCGGCTTGAGTGACACGGGCCGCGCAGCGGCGGCTGAAGCACGGAGGGCCTCCGGCATCGTGGGCTCGAAGCGTGCCGGGCACCCGGCGGCCGGCGCTGCCGCTGCGGTGGTCGGTTCAAGGCGTTCAGGGCACGCCGCCGCCGGAATAACGTTTGCTGGTCTGGCCGGTCGAGGGGGAGTAGCGGAGCTTGCGTTTCCTGGTGAACAGGCCGGAGACCGTCCCGGTGCTGGTGCGGTTCCCGACGGCCTCGCCGACCGTGGCGCTGGCGGCCCCCGCTTTCAGGTTGTAGGGCCGCTGGGTCATGCCGGGGATGTACAGCCGACGCTGCGGACGGTAGCCCATCCATGCGAGAAAGTCGCTCAGGCTGACCACTCGGGTCCCCTGCATCCGAGCTTCTTCGAGCATCTGCTTGTGATGCTTGATGATCCGGTTGATGCGATCGATGTCTTCCTGCCGCGTCGCCTGCGACGGATCGGGGATTTCGCCGACGATCAGAAACTTGGTGTGCACGTCCAGTCCCGGCATCGACTCGTCCCAGGGCACGAACTCGTCCGGAAAGTGGATGTACCGGATGCGGTTGCCGTCATCGTCGACTTCGTTGTCCAGACTTGCCCCGGCGGCCAACAGCAGGTCGTGGAACCGCTGGCGGTCGTATTCGCCGTCGCCGTCCAGATCGATCAGGCCCACGACGGCGAACCGCAGCCGCTGCCCGGGGTTCCACAACGGCGTGTAGATCGGATCGCCCTTGGCGATCGGATCATAGATGTCGTTATCCATGATCCGTGCCTCGGCGGTGTGGGCGTCGATGATGCGGGTGACTTCGATGGCTCCCTTGATGTCGTCTTTCCCCCGCGCGACGCCGTGGTGGGTTTTCCGATAGACGCTGAACGTCATCCGTCGCGGTAGGTTGTCGGCGCTGCCCAGATTGATCCAGACCATGCCCGTTCCGCTGTCCACCCAGGTGATCTCACCATCCGGTTCTTCGAAACTGATCTTGGTGGCCTCGTCCAGTCGGGCGCGCAGATAGTCGACCTGTCGGTTCAGGAACGAGATCTGTTGCTCCAGCCGCTTCTTCTCCTTGCGGTGTGCGTCGACAAGTTCGTCCATCTCACGCGTGACGCGGTTGTATTCGTCTCTCAACTGCCGCAGTTGCGTTTCCTTGGCACGGATTTCCTCTTCTTTCTTGGCGATCAGGTCGCGGAGGTCCTTTTCAGCCTTCTGGGCCTGCTGCTTGTACTGGTCGTTGACCTGTTCATGCCGGGACCGCAGAGCGAGCAGTTCTTCGTGCTCTTTCAGTTTGTCGGTGTTGACCGCGTCACGTTCCTTCTGGAGGTTCTGCACGTCCGTAAGCAGTTGGGCCACAGCCGCCCTGTAGGTTTTCTCCGTGAGATTCGGCACCTTTTCCAGGTCGGCCTTGGCCTGCGCGAGCACCGAGCCGTCTTCTTCATTCGGATAGCCCACGTTTTCACTGAGGTAGCCGATCACCCGCTTCAGGGCCTGAACCTGGTCGTCCAGATCCTGTTGGGCCTTTTTGGCAGCCTGGGCATCTTTCTGTGCTTTTTCCCACCGCGCTTCGTTTTCCGCGATGGCCTTGGTCTGCATATAAGCCGCCACAGCGGCGATCAGGAAGGCCATCACGAAGAAAATCAGGGCGAAGTGGACGGCAGTGGGCTTGTTGGCAGCCATGACGGATCCCTCGATTGGTCAGCCGTTCCGTTCACGTCGGGTCGCAATGCCCGGCGGGACCGCCGGGTCGGACGTGCCGCAGTCGCCGCGTGGTGCCGATGGGGAATTCTCACCGGTTAGAGTGTTGCCGTGCCAGAGTGTGGTGTCAACGCAAACCACCGCCAGCCGTTCCGAAATCACGTCGCCGGCCCCCGCGATACGCACGGCACGTCGCAATAGGTACTGCCCGCCCGACACGCACCGCGCACAGCGTCCGCCGCATTGATTCATCGGCCGAACTCAAGGCAGCGCTTGCGAACGGCTCGAGGACGCGGAACGGGCCGAACAACCGTCACAGCGATCAAAACAGACAGGCCCCCTGCCGCAGCGACAACAAACCGCACAAGCCGCACGATCCGTCGATGCTGCCGATCGCCGCTCCCATGTGTGGAGGCCCGGGTGCGATTGTCCGGATCCCGAGCGGTCGCGGCCGTGCGATGCCGTCCGCCGAGGACTGCAAGCCGACGTTCCCCGGTGGTTGTCGTTGCGCATCCGGTCGGACGGACGGGCCGAACGACGATCACCCGGGCACCTCTGCCCGGCCGGCGAGGATCTCCAGGAAACGCCGTTCGTCGACGATCGGCACCCCCAGTTGGCGGGCCTTGTCGAATTTGCTTCCGGGATTTTCCCCGACCACGACCAGGTCGGTTTTCCGTGAGACGCTTCCGGATGGACGACCGCCGGCCCGCCGGACTGCTTCCTGGGCCTCTTCGCGGGTGAAGTGCTGCAAGGCCCCGGTGATGACGACGGTCTTGCCGGCGAGAGGGCCTGTAGCGGGCTGCTCGGGCGGTCGCTCGCTGCCGAAATTCAGCCCGAGTTCGCGAAGTTCTTCGATCATCCGGCGGTTGGCCGGTGTGCGGAAGAACGTATAGATCGAGTGCGCAATGATCGGTCCGATTTCCGGGATTTCGGCCAGTTCCTCTTCCGACATTGCCATCAATCGGTCGAGCGACCCGGCGTGTTCTTCCAGCACCTGAGCGGTTCGGGCACCGACGTGGCGAATGTTCAACCCGGTCAGCAACCTCCACAGCGGCCGCTGCTTGGACGCCTCGATGTTGGCCAGCAGTTTGTCGACGGACTTCTCCCCCATCCGCTCGAGCTTCAACAGTCGGTCTCGTTTGTCCTTCAGCCGGTACAGATCGGGGATGCTCTTGACGAGTCCGGACTGCAGCAGTTGCTCGATCAGTTTGATGCCCAAGCCTTCGATGTCCATCGCACTGCGCGAGGCGTAGAAGCGCAGCGTCTCGCGGATCTGCGCCGGGCAGTTCGGATTCGGACAGCGGACGTACACACCGCCTTCGTCCTGGACCACGGCGGTGCCACATTCGGGGCATTTGCGTGGGAAGCGAAACGGTTTCTCCGAACCGTCGCGACGGTGGACTTCCACGCGGACGATGTGCGGGATGATCTTGCCGGCCTTTTCGACGACCACCCAGTCACCGATCTTCACGCCGAGCCGCTTGATCTCCTCGCGGTTGTGCAGCGAAGCGCGAGACACGGTCGTGCCGGCAATTTCGACCGGCTCCAGCTCGGCCACCGGAGTCAGTGCACCGGTCTTTCCGACTTGCACGTGGATGTTCCGCACGCGCGTGACGGCTTCGTAGCGTTCCCACTTGTAGGCGATCACCCAGCGCGGAGCTTTCGAGGTGGCTCCCAGCCGCTCCCGCTGCCGATAGCTGTCGACCTTGAAAACGATGCCGTCCACTTCGAAATCCAGCGCGTGCAGGTTGTCCATCAGCTGGTGCGCGTATTCCAGAGCGGCTTTCATGCCGCGATGCGCCTGGACGTCGGGAACGGTCGGAATCCCCATCGCTCGCACGGCCTGCAGAAACTGCATGTGCGTCGAGAATTCGGCCCCCTCCACGATGCCGTTGCTGTGGGCAAAAAACCGCAATCTCCGCCGCGCGCAGAGATTCGGATCCAGCAACTTCAGCGAACCGGCGGTCGCGTTGCGCGGATTGGCGAACGGTGTCTCCCCGTTGCGTTCCTGTTCGGCCCGGATCTGTGCGAAGTCCGAATTGGCGATGTACGCTTCGCCGCGCACTTCCAGACGTCGCGGTACGTTGCGGCCCAAAAGCCGCAGCGGCAGACCGCGGATCGTGCGGACGTTGTGCGTCACGTCGTCGCCACGGCGGCCGTCGCCACGTGTCGCCCCGCGGACCAGGTGACCATCTTCATACAGAACCGACAGCGCCACTCCGTCGATCTTGTACTCGACCGCATAGTCCACCGGCTCGTCGTTCAAGGCACGCCGCACGCGACGGTCGAACTCGAACAGCTCGGCCTCGTCGTAGCAGTTGTCGATCGACAACATCGGGATTTCGTGCACGACGGTCCGAAACCCCTCGATCGGCTGTCCGCCGACTTTGTGAGTCGGGCTGTCCGGTGAATCGAATTGCGGGTACTTTTTCTCCAGCTCCTCCAGCCGCTTCATCAGCTTGTCGAACTCGGTGTCCGAAATCTCCGGACGCGCTTCGACATAGTACAGATAATTGTGTCGTTCGATTTCCCGCCGCAGGCGTTCGATTTCCTCGCGGACCTTTTCCAGACTTTCCGCATCCGCGGTGGTCCGGCTCGACCGGGATCGTGCCATCGTCCGTTCCTCGATGATGGTTCGCTTCGAGAGCTGCTCGGGCCGCGCTCCGCCGCGCAATCGAGCACCCGCCAACCAAACTGCGGTTAGAGATTACACGGCGGTCGCGGCGCGGCGTCAAACATCGACGGGACGTCGACATTGGGCGCTCGGCTCCGGACGGCTGCTTC
>RFHO01000228.1 GCA_003696385.1 Planctomycetota bacterium
ACCGGAAGTTCCGAAAGCGGCGCAGCCGCCGCGGGCTCGTCCGCCCCGGCAGCGGAACCCGCCGCCCTCACAGCCCCGTCCGCCCCGCCCGTCGGCGATGCCGCGTCCACGGTCGATACGTCCGCCGGGGCCGGTATGCGATCCCCCACTTCCAGATCGGCCGCCTGCCCGCTTGGCAGCCCCAGTCGCCAGAAGATCGGCGCCAGCAACAGGCCAACAAGGATGCCCAAAGCGACCGTCCAACGCTGTGATGTCGTCATCGCGAAACTCTCCCGCCGTGTTGCATTCGGGAAACACCGTGCATCGCCGGAGTCGTGCGGATGCCGGGCTACCCGAACATGACACCTGCCCGGCTACGAGCGGCGGGAAACCGTCCGGGTTGCGCAAACCGGGAAAACTGGCGGGCTGCGGCAGTCCGGCTGGTCTGTCTGTGCCGAGCGAATCCATGCTGCGGGTTGCGCCGGACGTTGCCTTCCGTGAGCGCCTCGGGGCGAATGAATTGGCCGCCGCCGCCTGTGGTGGACGATCAATCAATTGCGGTACGTCCGGCATGAGCGTTCGCACGCGCATCGGCTGTCAGACAGCCCCGGACCGTATCCGCCGCGCCGCCGGTTTCAGGAGTGCCCCAATGACCTCAGCCCTGTCGATCGTGATGCTTTCCAGCGGTCTGATCGCCGGCCAGTTCTGCCCAAGCTGCGCCTCCGGAACGGTGGACTACGGCGGCATGGCCGCGCCGGTGTACGGCGGTGCCATGCCGACCGAAATGATCGCTGGCGGCGGCTTCGGCGGCGGAGCGGCCGGGCAACTGTATCCGTTCGACAGCCCCGAGCCGTGGCTGCACGGCTACTTCCAGGAGATTCCCGCCTATGGCGGCTTCCGGTCCTTCCAGCCGTACAACTACCGGCACGTTTTCGGACAGGTGCAAGCCGCCGCGGTTTGGGGAATGGGAGCGATGCCCTACTCCCAGCAGTTCTGGCATCGCTATGCGGACCGAGCGTCCCTGAAGGAGCGGGCGACACCGTACGCCCCGCGAAACAGCATGCCGCAGTCCGGACTGACCCCACGTACGTATTCGAGCGCCCGCGGATTCGCCCGTCACACGCCGGTCGCCCCTCACCACCCGGCGACTGCGGCAGCCCAACGACCGCAGGAGCGGGTGCACAGTCCCGCGATGGCCGACGCCGATCCGGTTCCGCCGGACAACCGCATCGAGCCGGTGGCCGCCGACTTCGTCCACTCGGCACCAGCACCCGTGCGCCCGCCTGTGAGTGCGCCACCTGCGGCACGTGGAGCATCCTCGCGGACACCCGGCAGCTATCGAACGGCCGCACCGGCGATTCGTCGCGCCCACCCGTCCGCCGCGACGCGAACGCGCCCCCAGCGGTGGCAATACTGACTTCGGACACCGAACGGACTGCGTTGCAGTCCGCCCCAGGCGCGCCGGTGATCCGCCCGAATGGGCGGCAGGCGCTCCGAATCGTCACCGTACCGGGAACACATGCCGCACCGTCCGCCGCGACGCAGCCACGAAACCGCAGCGCGCAGGCATGCAGCAAACGGTCACTGCGGATGCGGAACGACCCGGACGGCCGGCCGTGTCCTTCAGGCTTCGGAACTCGCCGGCTGGGAAACCGCCCCAGCCGGTTGACGCGCACCACCCCCCAGCGGCGTCGCTTCCGCCGCCGACGCGCCGTGTGACTGCCCCTCCGCAGAACGTTCCGCCTGCGGGACGAGGTTGTGCGGCGTGGCCTCCACCGCCGGCATGTACAGCGAGTGCACCACCAGCATCATGGCACCGGTGACCAGAAACACGTCCGCGAAGTTGAACACGGGCCAGTGGAACGTCCCGAATGTGAACAACAGAAAGTCCCGCACGGCGTAACGCACGTTGCCCGCGGGATCCGTACAGCCGTGCCACCCCATCCGGTCGTAGAGATTCCCCAGCGTTCCCGCAAAGATGAACGCCAGCGCCACCGTCAGCCACGTGGACCGCGCCGCGCTACCGAACGCCACCCAGCCCAGAATCGCCACCGCGGCCACCACGCTGAAAGCCGCGAACAACCAACTGAATCCCTGGCCGATCCCCCACAACGCCCCCTCGTTGAAACTCGTGTACAGCCGGAACTTCAGCCACCCATTCAGGATGGGCTCCGTCGCTCCATTCGGATAGCCCAGGCGCTCGAAGACAACCCTCTTCGACACCAGATCGACCGTCAACAGGCCGAGTCCCAGCACGGCGAACAGCACATACCGAGCTCCCCCTCCACCGAGGGAGCCCCAGCTTCCGCGGGTCGATGAGTCCGACATTGCTGTACTGTGCGACATCGGTCGGAACCATGAAAAAGTGCCGCTGGCGGCGTCCCACACGCGCCGTCTTCCGAGCCGCATTCCGGCCCGGCCAACGATGCGACCAGAGCGCGCACCCCGTCAGCCGGCACACCGCAGTACCCGTCGTGAACCGCCAGTCCGCCCTCGGCGACTCGACCGACGGTGGAAGCCTATCAGCCGGGGAATGCGTCGCAAAGCCCGATTCCGCCCGCCGGCGGGGATGGCCGTTCGACGCGTTCGCCGCCGGCCTGCGGCGTCCGTAACTCGGGCACCGCCGCACCCGACCGTCGACGGACACGGTGCCCCTCCTCCTGCCCGCAGGCGTGCGCGCGGTCGGAGTCATGCCACCCACAGCGAGATACGCCCCGCGCATCCGGACTGGTCGTCGCTCAGCGGCCACACACAGCGCCAGAACGCAGCCGCCCTCATGCCTCGTCCGGAAGTCGGCGTTTCGGAACCAGCGCGAAGGGAAAGACGCGAATCGGCACGCCGGCCGGCATGTTCTTCTTGTAGAGCAATTGAGCCGCCCGGTCCGCATAGAACTGCATCCGGGTCAGCACCAGGCCGCAGAAGTAGTCTTCGTTGGTCTCCGCCGCGACGTCCGCAAAGACTTCCCCCGCCGAGGCCGCATGCCGCCGCACGCCATGAATGCTGTTCTCCCGAACCTTGATCCCGGCGGCCGCCATCTTCAGCAGCCCTTTCAGAAACAGGCCGGGCAGCGTGTCCGCACCGGTCGCCTTCAGCAACCGGTCCCACTCGTCGTGCGACTCCCAGTAGTACCCGTAGTTGAACAGATCCAACCCCCACAGGTAGCTGTGACTTTCGTCCCAGCGCTCCGGATCCAGCGGCGGCGGCAAGGGCCGCTGCCGTTGACCATAACTGTGCCCCTCGGGATGACGATACGGATGCGGAATACCCGCACCGCTCGTGTACGTGTAGGCGGGTAGCTCGACATTCGGCAAAAGGCGCGGAGCTGGCTCCATGATGGGCGGAATCGGTGTTCGTGCCATGGAATCGTCTGCTCTTCCAAGAGGGACCACAAAATGACCTCAGATCGTCGCTCCGTGACACGTCCGCGGCGACCATCCCCGGCCCCCGCACCAACGGCCGACCGCTCCGAGCGTACCGCTGCATCCGATCCGAAGAGAATCCCCACCCGTCGCGAACGGCGGTTCGACACATTCGGCCGTCCCGCACGTTCGGCCTGCCGCGCCGCACGGCGTCACACCCTCGGGACGCCGCTTCGCCTGCGGCGGGAAAAGGGCACGCCGATGCACGATGCCCCCTTGCAGCGGAAACACCGGCGGCACTGCATGTCGGCGGATGCACCGAAGAATGCCGCATCGTGCGGCACGGAAGACGCTTGCCGTGACGCCATGCCGGTCGCGAAATCGCGGCGCCCCGTTTCGCCGCGGTCCGGCCCGAAACGCGGTCCGATAGGTATTTACCGCTCCGTCACACGGAACTCAATACCGAAAGGTCAAAACTGCGGGGAATCCGCCCGATTGCGTGTCGCCCCGAGCCGCCCAGCGTCCCCGCTTGCCGTCCGAACCGTCGCGATCCGCGCGGTCATTCCCGCCGCCATGGATGGTAGAACTCATCAGCGGAAACTGATACAAGTTCGGATTGTCGGTGCCGCGTGCCTCCGGACACGGGCGCCGGTTTCGTTCGATCCCATCGGCCATCGGAGAGGTGCAGCCGGGAGACCCCCGCCATGACGGACCGCATCGTGGCGAAGCTGAAGGATCTGGGCCATGAGCTGCCGCATCCTCCGGCGCCGGTCGGGGCGTACGTTTCCGTCAAACAGATCGGCGATCTGGTGGTCACCAGCGGACAGTTGCCCTTCGTGGGCAAGATGCTGACCTTCAAAGGCAAGGTGGGGGCCGCACTGCAAACGGAAGAGGCACAATTCGCCGCGCTGCACGCCGTGCTGAACGCACTGGCACACGTCCGCCAGCATCTCGGATCGCTCGAACGCGTGCGGCAGGTCCTCCGCCTGGAAGGATTCGTCAATTCCGCTCCCGGGTTTCAGGACCAGACACGCGTCCTGAACCGCGCATCGGAACTGCTCGGCCGACTGTTCGGCGAAGCCGGGCGACACACCCGGATCGCCGTGGGCGTTGCCGAACTCCCGATGGACGCCGCCGTCGAAGTGACGTTGTGGGTCCAGGCTGATATGGAGACGCCGGCGGCGGAATCGCCCGCTTGAACAAACGTGATGGCCGCGAAAACGTTCCGGAACGACCGGTCGCCGGGGCATCGGCTCCGCGCCGGTCGTACCGCAACTGTGCCAGGCAACGACGCAAATCCCGCCGTGACGAGTTGTCGCCTCGGCGTGGCGGGCCGGTCCACCGGTTCGACTGCTTTGGTCGCCTCAGCCGGCTGTCCGTTTGCCCGAACCACGCCGCGGCCGGGCCGTTCGCGGCAAGCCGGAGACGCCCTGTCAGGGCGCCCCGATCGTTCCTTCCGAAGTCACCCCGATCGAACCAATCCGCGGTTCCAGGTATGCGAAGGAGACCGGTCATGACCTCGCGAAACACACCTACCCGGCAACAGATCACGACCTCCGTCCCTCAGACCGATCGGCATCCGCACGGAATCGCCGGACCACGTGCGCCACACGACGGTGCCGTCGCAACGGGCACGACGATCGGCCGGCGGGATTTCCTGCGGACCTCCACCGCGGCACTCGGGACGACGGCCTGGGCATTCGCCGCTGGGGCCAGCGCTGCCGACACCGCCGAACGCCCGGTCCGCGTCGGCGTGATGGGGCTCAGCCGCGGTCGTCAATTGGCGTATGTCTTCGCACAGCAACCGCACGTGACCGTGAAGTACGTCTGCGACGTCGACGAGAATCGAGCGAATGCCGCGGCACAATTTCTGAAGTCGCGTGGCTTCGAAACCACGCCGATTCGCGATTTCCGCCGGATCCTCGACGATCCGCAGATCGACGCACTCGTCTGTGCCGCACCGAACCACTGGCACGGTCCGGCCACCATCCTCGCCTGCAAGGCGGGCAAGCACGTCTACGTCGAAAAGCCCTGTTCGCACAATCCGCAGGAGGGCGAGTGGATGGTCCAGGCCGCCCGGAAGTACAAGCGTTGCGTTCAGATGGGCACACAGCGACGCAGCGGACCGGGAACCCGCCTGGCGATTCAGAAGCTGCGCGAAGGGATCATCGGCCGCGTCTATCTTTCCCGCAGCTGGTACAACAACGTCCGCGGGCCGATCGGCCACGGCAAGCCCGCTCCCGTCCCGCCCAACCTCGACTACGATCTGTGGCAGGGTCCGGCGCCCCGCGTGCCCTACTACGACAACCGGATTCACTACAACTGGCACTGGTTCTGGCACTGGGGAAACGGAGAACTCGGAAACAACGGCGTGCATTCCATCGACCTGTCGCGCTGGGGACTGGGCGTCGACTACCCGGTCCGCGTCACCTCCAGCGGCGGGCGGTACCGCTATGACGACGACCAGCAAACGCCGGATACGCACACGGTGTGCTTCGAATTCCCCGGCGAGTGCCAGATCGTGTGGGAGGGCCTCAGTTGCAACCGGCACCGTATCGGCTGGGTCGCCTTCTACGGCGAAAACGGTGCGCTGGAGCTGGACAGCAACGGAACGCACCGCGTCTACGATGCGCGGGACAAGCTGGTCGACGAATACAAGACAAACCGACTGGGCGAGCCGGAACACGTGCAGAATTTCCTGCAGGCCGTTCGAGCCGATGACCCGTCCCTGTTGAACCAGGAGATCGAAGAAGGCCACAAGAGCACACTGCTCTGCCACCTGGGAAACATCGCGCACCGAACCGGCCATACGCTCGAGTGTGATCCCGCCAACGGCCACATCCGGAACGATGACCAGGCCATGGCGCTGTGGCGGCGCGAGTATGAACCGGGCTGGGAACCGCAGGTGTGACCTGCCGGCCCGCCGCTTGCCGTCGCCGCAGCGCGGCTTTCGCGCGGTCTGGTGGCCGGACGCTTGCTTCGTGCGGCCCGCATCCGTGCAATCCGGCACCGGAACCGCCATCCGCGGCACGTCGTGGGATTCGTCCGCGTCCGGCCCGCCGGCGCGGTTCGCCTCGCGCGCGGGGCCAGTGCCCGCTGCCGCAGGACGACCACCAGCCACCGAATCGAAGGATGGTGTGATGCGTGAAATGCGCTCCGATCGTCTCGCCGCCCCGTTTCCGCCACGACGCCTCCGCATCGAGCGGGTGCGTCGATCACGCGTGCGACAAACCTCGTCGGTCGCCGTGACCGTTCTGCTCGTCGTCGTCGCGACCGGGCCTTCCGACGCCGCCCCACCGGTCAATTACGACGAATCGAAAGTCCCCCACTACACACTTCCGGATCCGCTGGTCTGCCGCGATGGCACCCGCATCACCACCCCGCAACAGTGGCGGACGAAGCGAAGGCCGGAAATCCTCGAGCTGTTCCGGTCGGAAATGTACGGCCGCGCACCGGGACGCCCGCCGGAGATGAGCTTCGAGGTGACCGGCGTCGGTGAAGCCTTCGGGGGTCGCGCGACGCGCAAGCTCGTCACCATCCACCTGGCTTCGAAACACGCCCGCGTCGCCATCGACGTTTTGTTGTACGTGCCGCGGAAGCGACAGGGACGCGTTCCCGCTTTTGTGGGATTGAACTTCCGCGGCAATCATTCGATCAGCACCGATCCGGAAGTGCCGCTGTGCCGTTCCTGGATGCGCCCCGGCCCGGGCGTGGTCGACAATCGCGCCACGGAAGCCACTCGGGGCGTCGCCGCTTCCCGCTGGCCCGTCTCGACGATCCTCGATCACGGTTTCGCGTTGGTCACGGCGTACTACGGAGACATCGACCCGGACTACGACGACGGCTTCCGCAACGGCGTGCACGCGCTGTTTCCACCGCCGGGCGGCCGGCGTTCACCGCACGACTGGGGATCGATCGCCGCATGGGCGTGGGGTTTGAGCCGCATCATGGACTATCTCGAGACCGATCCGGACATCGATCGGCGACACGTCGCCGTGATGGGACACTCGCGTCTGGGGAAAACGGCATTGTGGGCCGGCGCGAACGACGAACGGTTCGCCCTGGTGATCTCCAACGATTCCGGATGCGGCGGTGCCGCGTTGAGCCGCCGCGAATACGGCGAGACGGTCCGCCGGATCAATACGTCCTTTCCCCACTGGTTCTGCGACGCGTTCAAGCGCTACAACGACCGCGTTCAGGATCTGCCCTTCGACCAGCACATGCTGATCGCGCTGATCGCGCCGCGCCCGGTCTACGTGGCCAGCGCCGTCGAGGACCGTTGGGCGGATCCGCGTGGTGAGTTCCTGGCCGCGCTCCATGCCGAGCCGGTGTACCGGCTGTTCGGCAAGCCGGGACTGGGAATCGACCGCTGGCCGCCCGTCGACCAACCGGCCGACAGCGGGTTCATCGGCTATCATGTGCGACACGGAAAGCACGACGTGACGGCGTTCGATTGGCGACAATATCTGAAGTTCGCGGCGCGACATTTCGCCCGATGACGCACACCGCGCACTGCGCTGCGGGCCATGGCGTTTGAAGGGGCGCACGCGGACGGTACACTTTGGCGTTTGACTTTCAATATCGAAACAAGCAGCCGTGGGGACCGGTTGATGGGAGTGATGCGGTTCGAAGTCCAGCCGCCCGAGCTGCTGGAGCACTGGCCCGAACTGAACCGTGCCTATATCAGCGGCTTCGACGGTCGCGTGCACCCGACCAAAGTCGAACGTGACGGGAACATCGTCGGTTTTCGCCGCCAGTCTTCGGAAAGCGGTCGTCTGCACGTCGCCTTTCCGGTCGAAGGCTTCGGCCGGCCGATGCTCACCACCTCCAGCCTGCGCGAATTCGACGGCGTCTACAACCTGGCCGTCGAGCTGGCCCGCGGCAAGATCTGCCAGATCCGCAATCAACTGGCCGCTTGGGAAAACGCAGGGATGAAGATCCCCGAGCGGTTCCGGCAACTGCATTCACAGGCCCACGCGCTGTTCGCGCGGGCAGCCAGTTCGCAGCACGAGCCGCTGGTGGCGGCACGGTTCGCCTCACAGGCTCTCGGATTCGCCTGCCAGGCCGCCGACGAACTGATGCGCGCCTACGTCGAGCAGCGGTTGATCGTCCGCCGCCACCGCTCCCACCATCTGCCCGCCGCCATCGGTTGCCAGCTCGGCGTAGCCACCGACCCGCAACAGTGGGCTCATGTCGCGCAACCACCGTTCAGCGCCGCCTGGGTTCCGCTGAGCTGGAAATACGTGGAAGCCATCGAAGGCGAATACGACTGGGAGCCGTTCGACGAACAGATCGAATGGTGCCTGAACCACCGGCTGATCGTTCAGGCCGGTCCCCTGCTGGACTTCTCACCCGGCGGCCTGCCGCAGTGGCTGCAACAGTGGGCTTCGGACTTCTACAATCTGCAAAGCTTCCTGTGCGATTTCGTCGAGACGGCCATCGCGCGGTACATCGGCAAAGTGCGGCAGTGGGAAGTGTGTGCCCGGCCGAATACCGGCGGCGGGTTGCAGTTGAGCGAAGAGAACCTCGTGGCCCTGGTCGCTCGCACCGTGGAAGTGGCACGACAGGTCGACGAGGAATCACGGTTCGTCGTTCGGGTCAATCAGCCGTTCGGTGAATACCAGGCCCGCGGCACACATCGTCTGGCCCCGTTGCAGTTCGTCGACGCGCTGGTTCGGCTGGGAGTGGGCCTGAGCGGCATCAATCTGGAATTGAACATGGGCTACGGCCGTTGCGGCACGGCCATGCGGGACTTGCTGGACGTTTCCCGCCTCATCGATCTGTGGTCCTGCCTGGACGTTCCGCTCCAGGTCACGATCTGCGTTCCTTCCTCAAGCACGCACGATCCGATGGCACACAGCGGCATCCCCCTGGAGGCCAATGGCTGGCACAAACCCTGGTCGGAACAGGCCCAAGCGGAATGGCTGGACCACTACCTGCCGTTGTTCCTCGCCAAACAAACGGTCGTGGCCATCTTCTGGCACACGCTCAGCGACGCCGTTCCGCACGAATTCCCGCACTCCGGACTGCTCCGCGCCGACAAGACGCCCAAGCCCGCGCTGGAACAGTTCGCCCGGACCGTGCAGGAACACTGGCCGGCCGAAACCCTGCCGGCTCAGTGACCGCGCCGTCGCGGCAACGTCCGGCAGCCGCGCGCGGCTTCGCCACACCCAAGGCACCGCTTCAGACTTGTCGGCCCGCCTCCTCCACCGGCCGCACGATCACTTCGTTCCCCCGCACATCGATCACTTCGACGCGCGTCTGCGCAGGAACGAATTGCCCGTTGCTGATCACGTGCACGAGTTCGCCACCGATCAGCGCCTTGCCCGCCGGACGCAGGTCGGTCACCGCCCGGCCTTCCTGATGCAGCAGGTGCGCGTACGGTTCGTCGTTCAGAAGCCCCTTCACCACCCGCGGATCCAGATGCGGCTCCCGATCGTCGTGCTGCGGATACGGGGTGAGCACCAGCCGCCGCAGCAGAGGTGCCTTCGGCAGATACGCCCCCAGGAAGGACGCCACGGCGATCAACGTCAGAAAGGCCCCCAGCACGGTGCCCACCGAGTAGACCATCTGATGCAGTTCGGCGTCGGTGTGCGGAATCACGAACGTCTGGCTCGCCAGCACGAGGCTCGCCAGACACAACAGGATCCCGGAAATCCCGAAGATCCCGAACCCCGGAATCACGAAAACCTCCAGAGCCAGACACGTCAGTCCCAACACCAGCAGCACCACTTCCAGCCAGCCGGCCGTCCCTCCCAGAAACCGCGACCAGAAAAACAGCGAAAAACACACAGCCGCACCGATGGCGAACAGCCCCGTCGCCGTGAACGCTTCCAGATACAGGCACAGGATGCCGCCCAGGATCAACAGAAATGTGACCGCCGGATGATTCAGATACCACACCAGCGTGTCGACCCACGATCGAGTCCGCGGAACCAGACGCGTTTCCGCCGGCAGTCCCAGCCGCGTCATCAACGCTTCCCATCCGTCGACCGGCGGCTCCGCCAACTGCAGCTCGTGAGCCCGCACGCCGTTGACGGTCAACAGATTCTCCGGCCGGGTCTCCGGAACCAACGGCCCGCGCTCCCACCGCTCAGGCTCTTCGGCGATTTCGAGGTCCGACAAATACGTCACGCGGCCAGTCTTCTTGTCCCGCACCCGGTAGACCGGAAGGTCCTTGTCCGCCATGGCCATCAGCAACGACGGCGGCCGGTTCTTGCGTTCGCCCAGTTGACGCAGTTCCTCACGCAGCACGCTCAGGATCTTCTCCGGAGCCCGCTCGAACTGCCCGCCCGGCTGAAGACTGATCGGAGCAGCATCGCCCAGTTTCGCATCCGGATGCATGTAGATTTCATCGCACCCCAGCGCCACGATGGCGCCGCCACTGAGCGCCCGCTCCGGCACGTACGCCACCGTGCGGATCTTGTGTTGCTCCAGATCCGCCAGAGCCCGCGCGATCGTCAGACTCGAGAACAGCTCGCCCCCCGGCGAGTCGATCTGCACGATCACCAGATTCATTCCCGCATTGACGGCCCGCCGCAACTCGCGCTCCACGAATCCGGCGGTGACCGGGTCGATCACGCCGTCGATGCGAATCAGCACGGCTTTCGGGTGCTCCGCCGTCAGGTGCCCTTCCCGCAACGCCTCCCGCGGCAGATTGAACAGCGCCGCCACTTCGCGCCGCGACGTCGCCGTCGCCGACGCCAGCACGTGCCATTCCCGCGCACTCCGCCCCTGCAGAATCCCGGGAACTCCCGCCTCCTTGATCGTCTCCACCGCTTCGATCGCGATCTGGTTCTCCCGAAGGCGCTTCAACTCCTTTTCGGTGATGATCCGGGTCTCCGTGATGTCCCGGTCTCCCTCACGCCGCCGCAGACGCACCCGCAACAGCACCGACTGCGGATCGCACAGAGCGTACACCAACGCCGGCGTCACCAACGGGTTGTGCCGTTTTTCGGCGATCCGGACCACGGCGTTCAACTCATCCGGATCCAGCGTCCTCCCCAGACCGACGTCCCCCATCGCCGCATCCGGATGCATCACGATCTCCCGGCACGCCAAAGCCAGGACGACGTTGTATCCCCGCAGTGGCTTCCCATCATCCGCCGGCGGAATCCACGCCACCGTCTTCAACCCCGCGAACCGCTCCGACGTCAACTCCTTGGCCAGGTCGATCACTTGTCCGAACTTCGACGCTCCGCGGTGAATCTCCAGGACCAGCACGGCCGGCCGGTCCTGCTGGGCCGCCCGATGCAGCAGATCCAGACCCGTATTCACCACACGGGCGTACGTCGTCTCATCCAGGCTTCCCTCGATCGTGACGAATTGCCCCAGTGGCTGTTCCGGTGCTTCGGGATCCGCCGCAGCCGGCTCCTGAGCGAACCCCGACGCCGGCCCAAGCCACGCCACCGCGAGCATCGCCGCGACCAGACGCCGGCGACACGCCCCCATTCCGAGGGTACGCCTTCCGTCCCGACGGTTCGCCGACGCCGAACTGCCCCCGACGCCGCACCACGGCCTGCCGCCGCGCGCGAAAGCCCGGACCTCATGCGTACAGTTATCTGAAGACATGGAAACATCCTTCCTGGCCGATTCGTGCGACGGCAGCGGGACACTCCCTTCGATACGGCGGACCCGCGGATCCGCGCCCCAAGACCCTGCGATCGTCCATCCGAGCACGATCGCCGGCAAATGACCCGTCGTCGATGCGATGATTGTACCGCCGCCGGCGCCCAGCGGCAGCGCACGGCTCGACGGCGGTCCGACGTTGCGCCGGTTCGTTCCGCCGCGGCCCTCCGGCAAGTCCCCAGACAGGCGAATTCCCGCCGCGATTTCGGTTGACGAGCCGCGGCAAGACGCTAGATTACCGTCCCGCATGGCCCCGTCGTCTAGTCTGGCCTAGGACACCGGACTTTCGATCCGGTAACAGGGGTTCAAATCCCCTCGGGGTCACTGTTCCGAGCCGCCCGGCTTTCGACGTCGCGGCGGCCTTTCTTTTGCGCGCCGCTTCCGGACGGCGGATCGATTCCGAAACGTACCGGTCCCACTGTGCACACGTCGGCAACGCGGCGCGGCAACCCCACGGCGGCCGATGCGATGCGGAGTCGGCGGTCTGTGGCAACCCCCGGAATCGCCGCGTCGGCAAGCGTCCCACCCGCAGCGTGTGGCGAGCGTGAGGGTCCAGCGCCGACGACCGCCATGCTTTACGGCAACCAGCCACACCGGTAGACTCTCGCCAACTGCTCGGAGGGGGGGCCGCACATCCGGCCGCCGACCGGTGCGCGGGCGGACGGCTCCGGTCAGCGGCCTACCGGAAAAAGCGTTACGACGACGCTACTCGGTGCACGTGCCCCCGCAGGGCGCTGGTCGGCGTGCGGCGCGCAAAGGCCGGGTCATGCCAGCCCGACGCGCGACACCCGTGCGATCGCGACACTCCCCGGCGGTGGGAAGTATGCGCTGTCGAAGCCGATCGCCCAGTAGACACGCGTTCGCGGAACAATGC
>RFHO01000229.1 GCA_003696385.1 Planctomycetota bacterium
CCGAATCGACGGCATGACAACCGGGGTGTCGGCTTGTTCATCGCTACACCTCACAGTAGAACGGACGTTGAGCCCGCGTGATCGACGCATCGTCGCCGGACCGGCTCGGCCAACGCCACGCGAGCATGCGGATGTGCAGGCGGCCCGGTTTATTCTGCGGATTACGCCGCATTCTGCCAGTGTGCGGGACGGGCCGCACGGCGACGTGCGGTATTCCGCACGATCCGCGTCTTCAGCCAACGAGGAGCTCACCATGACTCGTGCACGTCGCACCGGAGAAACGCACCGAACCCCGCCCCGACCAGCGCGGAAAATACGCCGCCTGGCCGATTGGTGGTTTTCGCGCGCCGTGCACGCAGCCCGGTCGAAACACGGCCGAACTACAGTCCGCTCCCGGCGCTGGTCCCGGTGCGCGGCGATGCTCTGCGCGATGATCGTCGGAACCGCGTGTGTGGGCACCGTGCGGGCCGCCTTCCAGCCGCCATCGGCCGACAGCCCCGCGGAGCGTGAGCAGCCGAGCGTGGATGAGCTGATTCGCCGATTGCGGATGGGCACGGCAGCCGAGCGGGCTCGGGCGGCCCGGCAGTTGGGCGCGCTGGGACCACAGGCGGCACCCGCGGTGGCCGACCTGATCGCCGCCACGCGGAACCGGTCGATCGCCGTGCGGCACGAAGCGATCCTGGCCCTGGGGGAAATCGGCCCCGCCGCGGCCGCCGCCGTTCCCCGACTTCTGGAGCTGCTCCGCACCGACGATGTGGCCTTGATCCAGCACGCCTGCCTGCACGCGCTGCGCCGAATCGCCCCTGACGATCGCGCAGCGCGCAAAGCCGCCGCAGCCCTGTTGCGTTCGAGTGATCGGCGCGTGCGAACGGCGGCCGCCTGGCTGATCGTGGCCGGCGATCCACAGGGACGCCGCGATCCGGGTGTCTACGAGAGAGCCGTTTCCATTCTGATCGAGGGGCTGGACGCTCCCGCGGAGGACATTCGCAGCGATGCGGTCGAGGCGTTGGTCGATGCCGGTGCGGCCGTCGTCCCGAAACTGGTGCCTCTGCTGGATCCCAACCGTCCGGAAAGGTGCGTCCACGTCTGCGATGTCCTGGAGGGCCTCGGCCCCGCGGCTGCGGATGCCGCGGACAAGCTGCTGCAGTTGGCCGAAAGCACCGACAGCCGCATCTGCTGGCACGCCGTGCGGGCGTTGGCCGCGATCGGTTTGCCTGCGGAACGCGGTGTGCCCGTGTTCCGCCGATTGCTGAAGCACGCCGATCCTCGCGTACGGGCCGCCGCCTGCGAAGGTCTGGCCCGTTACGGCGGTGACGCCCGCCCCGCGCTGAACGATCTGCGGGAACGGCTCCGCGGTGACAAGGCTCTGCTGGTCCGCGTCGCGGCGGCGCGCGCCATCGGTGCCATGGGGCCGAGCGCGGCCGGAGCAATCGCCGACCTCGATAGGACGCTCGACGATGCCCCCGCCCCCGTGGCTCTGGCCGCGCTGAACGCTTTGGAGCTGATCGGTGAGCCGAGCGTGCCGGTGCTCACCCGCCGCCTCGAGGAACCCGCCTGGCGGGCACTGGCCGCGCACGCTCTGGGAAATATCGGACCGTCGGCCGCCGCGGCCGTGCCCAAGCTGGGGCGATACGTCAACGACGCCGACGAAACCACGCGCCGCGAGGTGCTGTTTGCGATCGCCGCGATCGGCGAGGCCGATTGGCCGACGATCCGCCGACTGCTGCAGATCGTGAAAGACGAAAACGACCCGCAGCGACCGCTGGCGATCTACGTGCTGGGCCGATTGCGGGTCGAACAGGCCGAGGCCCTTTTGCAACACATTTCGGCCGACGCAAACGCCGACGAACTGACCCGCTTTGCAGCCGTCTGGGCTCTGCTGCAGATCCGGCCCGACGACGGGCGTTACCGATCGGCAGCCGCTCCGCTGGTCACTCGCGCGCTGAACAACGACATTCCCCTTGTGCGCCGCGAAGCCGTGCGGACCGCCGTTGAACTGGGGCTGAAGTCGCCACCGGTCGTCGCCGCCGTCACGAAGCTGATCGACGACCCTCAACCGGACGTGCGACTGGAAGCCCTGGCGGCGATCGCCGACCTGGGCGTGTGGAACGACGCGGTCGCCAAGGCCGTTCGCGTCCGGCTCGACGACCCCGTGCCCGACGTCCGCTACGCGGCGTTGCACGCCGCCGGTTCGGCCGGACCAAACGCGGCGTCCCTGGTCGATTCCGTTTCGAAACGTCTGGATGTCGCCGATCCGTTCGAACGCTGCCTGGCCGCGTGGGCGATGCTGCGGATCGCCCCGCGCGACGTCCTGCTCAGGGAACAGCAGCGGATCGCCGACGCCCTGCAACTCGCGCTCGATTGGCCGGATCCCGAACTCCGCCGCAACGTCGCCGCGGCGCTGCGTGCCAGGGCCGATCTGCCCGCCTTGGCAAAGCTGCGGGAACGATTGGCCCGCGACCCGGACGCGTCCGTCCGCCGCGCCGCCGGCGCCGAATGACGCGGCGTCGGGCCACTGCTTGCCGCAATCGTCGGTCGATTGTCACCCGGGCGTTCAATCGCCCTTGCGTCGCATCGCCGAGTTCCTATACAACGCGACCCACCAGCGGCTCGGCGCGGGCCGCGGAAGGATCCGCCGGAATTGCGCCATTCGCTGCAACGGGACGGGTGGTGAGCGGATCGTGCATCGGCCGAGGATGGGATGGCACCATGGATGGTCTTACTGTCGAGCAGCTTGCGCGTGAGCTGGGGGCGGAACTTCGCGGGGACGGACAGCGCATCGTCCGGGACGTACAGGCGATCGAACAAGCCGGCCCGACCGACCTGACGTTCGTTTCCGGAACGGCGAACGCACAACGGCTGGCGGAAACACGCGCCGCCGCCGCTCTGGTCGACGCCTCCGTTCTTCAGGCGCTTCCGCCGGACTGCCCGTGCGCCCTGCTGATCGTCGAAGACGCTCAGGCCCGTTTCATCGAACTTCTGTGCCGCTTTCGTCCGCCCGTGACGCTTCGTCACCGCGGCGTGTCGCCCGAGGCGTTCGTGCATCCCACGGCGCGGCTGGGAAGCGACTGCACGGTCTTTCCCGGAGCGTACATCGGTGCGCGGGTCGTCATCGGCGACCGGTGCGAGATTCATCCCGGCGCCGTCATCGAAGACGAATGCCTGCTTGGCGACGACGTCGTGATCTTTGCCAACGCCGTGTTGTATCCCAGGGTCCGTGTCGGAAACCGCGTGCGGATCCACGCCGGGACGGTCATCGGCGCGGACGGCTTCGGATACCGCTTCGAAAACGGCCGGTACGTGAAAATCCCGCACGTCGGAGGCGTCGTGATCGAAGACGACGTCGAAATCGGAGCCGGCACCACCGTCGACGCCGGGATGATCGGCCCCACCGTCATCGGTGAAGGAACGAAGATCGACGACCAAGTGATGATCGCACACAACTGCCGCATCGGACGTCACAACGCGTTCGCCTCGCAGGTGGGATTTGCCGGCTCGGTGACCACCGGCGACTACGTGCGGTGCGCCGGCCAGGCCGGCGTGGCGGATCATTTGCATCTGGGCGACGGATGTGTCCTTGGGCCGAAGGCCGGTGTGCACAAGAACGTCCCGGACGGCGCCGTGTACCACGGCATTCCGGCCCGTCCGCAGCGGGAACAGTTGCAGATCGTGACCGCGGGACTGCGACTCCCGGAAATGCGCAAAACCATCCGGACTCTTCAGGCACAGGTCCAGCAACTGCAAGATGCTCTCTTGCGGCTCACGCCGATCGACGCCGATCCCCCACCCTCCGCGACGCCGCACCGTGCCATGGCCCGCAACGACGCGTCCGGCACAGCCGATGCGGCGTGAGGATCCCCCCAACGTGCGAATGACCATCGTCGTGCGATAGCCAGGATTGTTCGATTCGAAACAACGCAGCATGTCCGACATCTTGCCCTTGCCAACGCAGCGATGCGGTGAGCGGCTCGGCCTGCTGGCCGGTGCGGGTCGGTTCCCGGTGGAATTCGCGATCGCCGCGCGCAAGCAGGGCCACTCCGTCGTGGCCATCAACGTGCATGGCATGGCATCCGCCGAACTGGTCGATGTCTGTGACCGGGTGTTCGAGATCCCCATCGGCCGGATGGCGCGTGCGATCCGCACCTTCCGCAGACACGGCGTGCAGAAGATCGTGATGGCGGGCAAAGTGGAAAAAACCATCCTGTTCCAGCCGTGGCGGATCTGGAAGCTGATGCCCGACTGGCGGACCATCCACATGTGGTTCCGTTACGCCGCGGAGAACAAGAAGGACGACACTCTGCTGCTGGCCGTGATCCGCGAGTTCGCACGCGACGGCCTGACGTTCGAATCGGCCCTGAAATACTGCCCGGAGCTGCTCGTGAAACACGGATTCCTCACCAAACGCAAACCAACGGCCGCACAATGGCGGGACATTCATTTCGGCTGGGAAATCGCCAAGGAAATGGGGCGGCTGGACATCGGCCAGACGGTCGTCGTGAATGACACCGCCGTCATTGCCGTCGAAGCCATCGAAGGCACCGACCGCTGCATCGCCCGCGCCGGCGAACTGTGCAAACGCGGCGGGTTCACTGTGGTCAAGGTCGCCAAACCGCAGCAGGACATGCGGTTCGATGTTCCGACCATCGGCGTCGACACGATCCGTACGATGTACGAAGCCGGGGGCCGGACGCTGGCGATCGAGGCCGGAATGACCATCCTGCTGCAGGCCGAAGAGGTCATCCGCCTCGCCGACCGCCTCGGCATCGCCATCGTCGCACTCAACGCGGAAGAACTGAAACTCCGTATGGCCTCGTGACGAGCCCCGCATGCCTTCCTGCCGTGGGGCTCCGCCGCGCATCGGCGTCCCACCACGTCACCGCCCACCCGTCGGGTTCGCCCCCAGTGTGCGATCCCACGCGCCCCCGCGCGACGTCAACCGAAGCCTCAGCAAGGGGACGACACCATTCGTCTGCGCGGATTCGTGTTCTCCCCCGAGTCGGCCGGCGACCGGCGGCGTGTTTGCGGGGCATGCCTGCCTATTGAACGCGTCCGCGTCCCGGCCGCGATCCGCAGCCGGTGATGCGTTCCGTGGCTCCGAATGTCCCGCTCGGGGTCGAACGCGTGCCGAGCGACCGTCCGCGGCCGCCCTTTCCGCCAACCAGCGCGGCTGAACGTCGAGATCTCTTCGGGGAACGTCGGCCGCGCAGCCGGCGGGCCGCACGTACGCCATAGCTGGCGTTCGCCCGCGCCGCTTCGCGGCCTTACCTCGAGACAGAAACGTAACCCTCTTCTATATAAAGCCTTACGTTTACCTGGCGGGCGGCGGACGCTCTTCTCGTCTGCATCCCACAGCCGCGACGATTGCGGACGGATGCCTCGTTTCGTCGGTAGACTCAGACGTCAAACCTGGCAAGATCGGCAGACTGTGCGGGCAAGTCTGGTCATCGAAGCGTGACAGCGGCCATTCCCGTCGCTCATTGTCCACGCGCGGCCGAGACTTAGAATGCAGCGGTTGCGACGGGAGCGGTTCGGCAGTGTTCGTCCGAACAGAAATTTTTGGCGTTGACTGACGGGCCTCTGGAAAGCAACCGCCGCTTCCCTTTCGTTTTTCCTTTCCTGTCACGGATGCGCGTTCCGCGCACGGCGGCGTGATTTGACAACCCGGTCCAGGCCGCCGCATTCGAACCTCTCTTCGGACGGATCTGGAAGGTCGTTCGACCGTGCGAGCCGAGCGGCTCCGTTGCGCGGCTTTGCGATTCGGAGCCGGAGAACTCGCCGACGGCGCGCGGTTTGCTTGCCGCAGATCGTGTGCTCCGCGGCCGGCTGGAGCGTGGACGGAGGTGCGCCGGCTGCCGGGCGGTGCGGAACGATGACGGTGGCCAGTGACCTCGGCCGCCCGACAGATCCGGAGTCGATTCCATGGGCACGCACGAGACGACCGCTGAAAAGACCCGTCCGGCCGACCAGGCCGAGGGCGTTCGGACCAGTCCGGGCCGCGGCTCCGTTCAAGCGGCGGTGGCGGACGAAAGGCACGCGGCGGCGGACGCCTTCTACCAGTCCCGGCCGTGGCTGAGATCGTATCCGGAGTGTGTGCCGCACACGCTGGAAGGCACGTATCCGGTGGGGCCCGCATGGCAGCTCCTGTCGCGCACGGCGACGGACTATCCGGACCGCACCGCCTGCGCGTACTACGCGCAGCGAGTTGCGTATGCGGACGCCTTCGACGCCGCGCGACGGCTTGGAGGCCTGCTGCGTGAAATCGGCGTCGAACCCGGCCAGACCGTCGGGCTGATGCTGCCGAATACCCCCGAGTATCTGATCGCGTTGAACGGCATCTGGATGGCCGGAGCGATCCCGGTGGCGCTGAGTCCGTTGTTGGTCGCCGAAGAAGTGACGGCCTTGCTGGCGGCGACACGGACGAAGACCGTCGTTTCGCTGGATCTGCTGATGCCGCTGGTGACCGGCGCGGGCTCGCCGGCGGACACGTTCATCGTCACGTCGATTCGGGATCGGTTGCCGAAGCAGTGGCAGCGTCTGGGCTATGCGTTCGCGCGGCTGCGGCGGCTGGGGCTGCGCGTTCCCGAAGGCGTCCGCCGGCTCGACTGGCGGCAATCGCTGGACCGGGCCACTCCGCTGAAGAAGCTCTTCGAGCCGCACGACTGGAGCACGACGCCGGCGTACGTCCTGCCGACCGGTGGCACGACGGGAGCCCCCAAGGCGGTCGTGCTGAGCCATCGCAACCTGGTCAGCAATGCCTGGCAACTGTTCCACTGGGCGGGCCGGCAGGTCGGTACCGAATCGATGATGGCGGTGCTGCCGTTCTTCCACAGCTACGGGCTCAGTTCTTGCCTGATGACGGGCGTTCTGCTGGCGGCACCGCTGATCATGCTGCACCGGTTCATTCCGCGGGTGATCCGGTCGTTGCTGGAAGAGCAGCAGCCGACGATCTTTCCGGCCGTTCCAGCGATGCTTTCGGCGTTGATTCCCCTGCTGGAGAAACGCCCGTTGCGCCGTCGCAGTCTGAAGTTCTGCATCTCCGGGGGAGCGCCGCTGCCACTGGATGTGGCCGAACGGTTTGCCGAACTGACCGGCGCGGTGGTCGTGGAGGGTTACGGTCTGTCGGAATGCAGCCCGGTGACGCATACCGGGCCGCTGGACGGGACTCATCGGCCCGGCACGATCGGCCTGCCGCTGCCGGACACGGAAGCTCGTATTGTCGACATCGAAACCGGCCAATACAGTGTGCCGCCCGGCGAAGTGGGAGAGCTGGCCGTTCGTGGCCCACAAGTCTTCATGGGCTACTGGGAAGCCCCCGAGGCAACGGCCCGCGTGCTTCGCGACGGCTGGTTGTACACCGGCGACCTGGCCGTGTGCGATCACGACGGGTTCTTCCGCATCGTCGATCGCAAGAAGGA
>RFHO01000230.1 GCA_003696385.1 Planctomycetota bacterium
GGTTCACCCGGTTCGCTGCCACTCGCTGACCGTATGGCCAGGCACGCGGACCGGCAGACGGCCCCGATCCGACAATCGCACCGCCCCCCGGTCCAGCGAACGCGGCTTCCACCGCGGCCGGAAGGGAGGGCCGGTTGACACGATCGCAGGCGGCCGATACGCCAGAGACGCGCCGTTTCCCGAGTTCACGAATTCATTCGTTCGCGAAAGCACCCCACGCACCATGAAGCCCCTGCCGATCCTCGATCCCGGAGCGCTTCCCACCGAACAGCCGGCCGCCGGCGTTCCCGCAACCGGATCGCGTGGCCGTTTTGCCTTCGTGTCACTGGGCTGTCCCAAGAACCTGGTGGACAGCGAAAAAATGCTCGGAACGCTGGCTCTCGAAGGCTACACGCTCGTTCCCGACCCGCAGGATGCCGATTTCGTCATCGTCAACACCTGCGGATTCATCGAAAGCGCACGAGAAGAATCCCGCGGCGTCATCCGGGAGATGCTGGAACTGAAGCGAACCGGCCGGATCGGCGGTGTGATCGTCGCCGGCTGCCTGCCGGAACGCCTGGGCGGCCGATTGTTGGAGGAATTGCCCGAGGTCGACCACATCGTCGGCGTCTTCGCCCGTGACGAAATCCAGCGCGTGGCGGACCGACTGGTCGGCAATGTTCGCGAGCAACGCGAACTGTTCCGTCCGGCTCCGATCAAGGCGATGGACGACCGCGCCCGCCTGCGGATCACGCCGCGACACTATGCCTATCTGAAGATTTCCGAGGGCTGCGATCGCACGTGCACGTTCTGCGCTATCCCGAAGATGCGCGGAAAACACGTGACCAAGCCCATCGAACAGGTGCTGGCCGAGGCCGAAGAGCTGATCGCGGACGGTGTCCGGGAGTTGATCCTCGTCGCGCAGGACACCACGTACTACGGCATCGACCTGTACGGCGAACCGCGACTGGCCGAACTCCTGCAACGCCTGGACCGTCTGGACGGCGTGGACTGGATCCGCCTGATGTACCTCTATCCGATCCACTTCACCGACGAATTGATCGACGTGATCGCCGGCGGTCGGCACATCCTGCCCTACCTCGACCTGCCGTTGCAGCACATCAACCCGCGGATTCTGCGAAGGATGCAGCGTCGTGTGACCCGCGAGGAAACCATCGCCCTGTTGCAACGGCTCCGCGAACGCATCCCAAATCTCGTCGTCCGTACCACTTTCATCACGGGTTTCCCCGGCGAGACCGATGAGGAATTCCAGGAACTGTGCGATTTCGTCGCCGACGCAAAGTTCGAACGACTGGGCGTTTTCACATACTCGCGGGAACCGGGCACACCGGCCGACCGCCTGCCCGACCACCTGCCGGAACGCGTCAAGGAACAACGGCGGGAAACCTTGATGACGATCCAGCAACAGAACGCCTTCGCCTTCGCCGATTCGCTGGTCGGCTACGAACTGGATGTGCTGCTCGACCGCCGGATCGACGAACACACCTGGGAAGGCCGCACGTTTGCCGACGCCCCCGAAATCGATGCGGTCGTCTGCGTGCGCGGCGAAAACCTTGTGGTCGGCGATCTGGTGCCCGTTGAAATCACTGGACGGTCCGGCTACGACCTGGTGGGCGAAGCGGTCGGAATCGATCCGGACGACTGATTTGGCGCCTTCCGACTCGCACCGCCAAACGCTCCACCGGCCCTCTCACGGCGCGGCACAGGAACAGCCCCCGGAACGACCGCCCCGGCAGCGCCCCATCGCGTCCGGTCCACCGCACAACGGAACGATGCACCGATGCAAACACCGGAAAAACCGCTGGACATCCTCGTCGTCGCAGCCCATCCCGATGATGCCGAAATCAGCGTCGGGGGTACGATCATCCGCTCGGTGCGCGAAGGTCTGCAGGTCGGCGTGCTGGACCTGACCACCGGCGAACCGACGCCCTATGGAACGCTCGAACGACGTGCCGCCGAAACGCGCGCCGCCAACGAGATCCTGGGAATCGCCTGGCGACACAATCTGGGACTGCCGAACCGCAGCCTGGAAGCCAATCTCGAGGCCCGGCGGCGGGTGGCCGAGGCGTTCCGAATCACCCGTCCGCGACTCATCCTGACCCACTACTGGGACGACCTCCATCCGGACCATGTCGCCGCGTCACAGTTGACCGAGGCCGCACGCTTCTGGGCCAAGCTCTCCCGCAGTGACATGGCGGGCGCACCGTTTTTCCCACCGATGGTGCTGTATTACTGGAGCATCCACCGCCGCAAACATACCGATCCGCGGTTCGTGATCGACGTTTCCGAAGTGATGGAAGAAAAGCTCAAGGCAATCGAGTGCTATCGCAGTCAGGTGATCGACGGACGGCCGGACCGGTTCCCCACCGTACTGGACGACATCCGAGCGATCGCCCGTTACTGGGGATGGACAATCGGCGCGGCCTATGGCGAGCCCTTTGCCGCGCGCGACCAACTGGCCATCGACGGGCTCGGCCGTGTCCTCTCCCCCTCCTCGCCGTGAACCCCGAGGCATTCCCTTTTCGCCAACCATCCCTTCGGGTGTCCGCGCGGAATCCGCTCACCGGGCGTACTGGACCGCGCGTGTCTCCCGCAGGACACTCACTTTGATCTCGCCGGGGTAGGTGAGTGTTTCTTCGATCGCCTTGGCAATGTCGCGCGCCAGCTTCGCGGCCTCCCGGTCGTTCAGCTTTTTCGAATCGACGATGACCCGCACTTCGCGGCCCGCTTGTACGGCGTACGCCTGTTCTACCCCGGGGAAGCCACACGCCAGCGCTTCCAGTTCCTCCAGACGCTTGATGTAGCGTTCCAGAGTTTCGCGCCGGGCACCCGGACGGGCCGCCGAAATCGCATCGGCCGCAGCAACCAGAACGGTATACGGATATTCCGGCCGGATGTCGTCGTGATGTCCTGCCGCGGCATGAACGACCTCCGGCGGTTCTCCGTACCGCTTCAGCAGCTCCGCGCCCACGGCGGGATGGCCTCCCTCCATTTCGTGATCCGCCGCCTTGCCGATGTCGTGCAGAAATCCACAACGGCGAGCCAGTTGGGCGTCCAGCCCGAGCTGCTCGGCGATCAGTCCCGTCAGGAACGCCACCTCGATCGAATGCCGCAGCACGTTCTGACTGTAGCTGGTCCGAAAGTGCAGCCGCCCCATCATCTCGACCAGCTTTTCGTGCAGCCCCGTGATACCGGCCTCCTGGCAGGCCTGTTGCCCGAGTCTGCGAATGTGTGCCTCGATCTCCTGCTGCGTTTCCTGAACCACCTCTTCGATTCGCGACGGATGGATGCGGCCGTCCTGAATCAGCTTCACCAGCGACAGCCGGGCCACTTCGCGGCGCACCTTGTCGAAGGCGGAGACGACCACCACGCCCGGCGTATCGTCGACGATCACGTCGACCCCGGTGATCTTTTCGAATGCGCGGATGTTGCGCCCTTCGCGACCGATGATTCGGCCCTTCATCTCATCGTTGGGGATGTCGACCGTAGAGACGGTCATCTCGGCGGTGTGCTGCGAAGCCACGCGCTGCAACGCCATGCCCACAATTTCGCGAGCCATCTCTTCGGCCCGCTCTTTCAGCTCGGCCCGATGCTTCAGAATCAGTGCGCCGGTCTCTTCACGCAGTTGGCGGTCCAGGCGATCCAGCAGCATCTCGGTGGCCGCGTCCTTGCTCAGACCGCTGATCTTGTACAACTGCTCCTGTTCCTGCCGCAGAATGCGGTCCAGCTCTCGTTCACGGACCTCGATCGCCTTCTGCCGCTCGCTCAACTGCGCGTGCGTCTGGTCCAACATCCGTTCGCGCTTGACGAACTCCTGCTGCCGCTCCTCGATCGCTTCTTCGCGGCGAATCAGCTTGCGCTCCTCTTCGCGCAACTCGTCACGCTGTTTCTGAATCTCGGCCTCCAGCTCCTCCCGGCGCTTCAGCAGCTCTTCCTTGGCCGCCAGCTCTTCGGCCTTGCGGATGTTCTCCGCCTCACGTTTGGCCTGCTCGATGATCTCATCGCGCCGCTGATAGGCCGCCCCCCTTCGCAGTCGATCCAAATACCAGCCGATCGCGATACCCACCGCCAGCGTCGCAACATTCGTGACCCATTCCATCCGGCACGCCCTTTTCGATGTCCCCGGACGCGTGCCCCCGAAATCCATCCATCACAATGGCCTTTTCGGAAACACCACGGCGGACGAAAGAGCAACTGAAGCAGGCGTGGCCGCGCTGTGTTCTCCGGAAGCCGGAGAACCCGCATCGACGGACACCAAGCCGCTTCGCCGCCGTGAGACAGCGACGACGACAGAATGGAGAAGCCCGAGGTGACGGTTGCCCGTCCGGTGGTATTCCTGTCTCGGCCATAGCGACCGACTCGTCGCCCCGCGCCGCCGACAAACCTTCGCCGACGCGGCGGGCGGGCGATTCACGTCAGCCGGCGGAGCGCGGCCGAAACCGGCTCGGCGGAAACCGATACGGCCCCGCCAGCCGCAACCGCCCGGTTCCCCGCGGCACCTTGACCAACCCCAGACCACCGCGCGGGAACGATGTCCCACCAGGCGCGGCCATCGGCCGCTCGGAGCGAAGCCAGCCATGGCTGCACACCGCCGACGCCGGGGACGCCTTCGGCCGGAGGCACACCACGTGTCCGCCCCCAGGATGCCGCCACATCGACGTGCCGCACGATCCCGTCGATCGCTCGTTCTGCCCTCGTGCAGTCACGATGTGCGAAACGCTCCGCCGCCGCACAGTCGACGCCGCCGGCTGGAAACTGCCTGACCCGCAACCGGCCATCGGTCAAACCGCCATGGCGATCGAACCCGCCATGCGAGCAGGACGAGACCGACACGAGCCGGGACAGTGCGGTACACCGCACATATCCCGCAGTCCACACAGCCAACACGAGCGCCGCAGTCGCAAAAACTGCGACCACTGCCGACAGGTCGTCAACCAACACCTCAGACACTTACCAACCCAATCCGTCGTCTACGTTGTCCGCGAACGGGTTGCTCCCTCGGACCGCTAAAGTCCGGAGGAACCAGACTCCATCAAAACCCAACTTCACACACGACTCTGCCGGATCGTGACGCCGCGTTCGTTCTTCGGGGGCCTCCGAAGCCACCGAATCCCTGCGGCGTCCGGCCGACAGACTCGACACAACTGTATGCAGAACGGGACTTTATGCCAAGATTGCCGAACGGCGGTCACAACCGATACCGAACTCCGCACCGACCGTGCCACCGCACGGCGCAGCCCGTGTACACGCAAGCGGCCGCTGCCGGTTGCCACGGTACACGCCGAAGCGCGGATGACGATTCGGACAGTGCCGCACTCTCCCGGTCGGGTTCGTCACCACCGTGAGTGTGTCAGCTCACGGTCCGGCATTATCAACGAATGTCGAAATTTTGGCAAACCATGCCGCGGCAACGTGTCGGCGCGCCCCGCTCCGCAATGGTCGCCCGCCGGCTTGAGAGTCCAACTTGGCAGGTTGAGCGCAACCTGCTCTGAAATCGGAACATACAACCGATCACCGCGACATCGACCACGGCTCCGAACGCTCCCGCGCGGCGGTTCGACGCTTCTTCGGACGGCCCTCCCCCTGCACGCCAAACCGCCCCCTGGACCAGCGCGCGACCCGACCGGAAATCCGAGTTCCCGCGAAACCGATGTTGCCGGCACGCGGAACCGCCTGCTAAGCTCCCCGCCGCATCTCCTTGCCTCCCGAACGGCGGTCGCTCCCCCACCGTCGTTCGCGGTCCGGAATTCCTCAGATCCACGACGATTCCGGGGCCACCGGTCCTTCCGGAATGCGTCTTCCGCCCCACAAATCCCTTTCCCCCCAACCAGTTGCTGCGTCCAAACCATCGCTTGTGGGCACCGGTTTCGGTCGCCGTTTCGCGAGAAGCGACGAGCTGCCGTACCGCTCGGCCGCCGGCATGCGAACGACACGGCCGATTCGCCCGCGGCCGGCATTCCGTCCGTCGTCGATGTGATGACGGTTCGCGTTCCGTTTTTCGCCATCCTCCGATCGTCGAAATTCACGCCGGAGTGAACCCATGCATTCACGTCATCTCCGTCGGTGGTCACGGGACGTTCGTTCGGCCCTCTTCGTCTTGCTCCCCCTCGCCGCACTGTTGGCTACCATGGGATCCGCACAGGGCGATGAATTCCGCGTCTACACGCGGTTGATCGACCTGAGCCGACCGGCTGAACCCGGTGCCCCGTCGCCCCCGGTCGTCTCGCGCAGCCTGACACTGTTTCACGCCGGCCAAGCGTTCGACTACCTCGACGAGATCGGCGAACTGACGGTGTTTCAGCCGGCCCGTAACCGCTTCGTGGTCATCAGCGGGCAACAGCCGCTCTCGACCGTCGTCGACTTCGAAGAGCTGCAACGCCTGGAGAAAGTCAGCCGAGAGGGATTGCAGAGAGAACTGCAACAGCTCGCCCGACGCGATGACAGGGCCGCGCGGGAATCGGCCGAGCTGATCCGGTTTGCGCTCGCCCCGCAGTTCGACGAAAGTTTCGACGCGGCCACTGGTGTGCTGACGCTGACCAGCCCCCGCTGGCGGTATCGCGTGGAATGCGTGAATGCGAAAGACGCTGCGCTGCTGAACAGGTATCTGGACTATGCGGACTGGACGCGCCGGCTGAACGCGGTGTTGCATCCCAACTCTCTGTTCCCAGCGCCCCGGATCGTACTGAACGATCGGCTGCGAGCCCGTCGGCTGTGGCCGGTCGTCGTCGAACTCGAGCTGAACATCACGCCGCCGATCCGCCTGCGGGCCGAGCATCAGTTCCACTGGCGGCTCGATTCCAAGGACCGCGGAAACCTGCTGCACTGGACTTCCCTGTTGCAGCGCGATGAGCGGAAACAGGTGCCGCTGGCGGAGTACCAGAAACGCATGCTGGGGGCCATGTTGCGCCGGTGACGACGAGCGGTTCCAACCGCGTCACACGTTCGCCGCACGAATCGCCCTGTCCGGCCCCACGCCGCGATCACACCAGCCGCCGGATGATCTCCAGCACTTCCGACTGGTCGAATTCGCTCTTGGTGAGATACGCGTTCGCGCCCGCCTCGACACCACGGCGTTTGTCTTCCTCGGTCGCCCGCGAGGTGACCAGCACGACGGGCAACGATTGCATTTCGGCCGTCGCACGAATCGTGCGTGTCAGCTCGAACCCATCCATCCGCGGCATGTCGACATCGGAAACGACCAGGTCGAAAGGTGCCTGCTGCAGCCGCTCCCAGGCGTCGCGGCCATCGACGGCCGTGGTGACCTCGTAACCGGCGGATTCGAGGATCCCCTTCATCAGGGCCCTCGTGGTGACGGAATCCTCCACGACAAGCAATCGACGCGGCGTCCGGGGGTTGTGCTCCTCGCCAACCAAAGCGCTTCCCTGCATACCTTCGCGGATGGTCCGCACGATGGTGGCCGGATTCAGCACCAATCCCACGGATCCGTCCGGCAGGAGCGTGGCGCCGGCATAGAACTTCAACGAGCGAATACGTTTGCCGAACGACTTCACCACGACCTCGCGATCGGCCAGGACCTCGTCGACGACCAGCCCCACCGATTGTTCCCCCGCCTGGACCACGACCGTCAGCAGCCCGCGCTCCCCGATGTCTCCGGGCCCCCTTGTCCCGCTCATCCTCAGCACGTCTGACAGCCGGACGACGGGAATGTAGGCCTCGGCCACCCGCAGCATCTGGCGTCCCCGGATACGGGCCAGAGCGTCACGGCGGGCCCGCAGCAGACGGCAGGCAGCCGGGATCGGAATGGCGAAAACCTGTCCCCCCACCCGAACCAGCAGCGCTTCCACGGTGGCCAGAGACAGCGGTACGCTGAGCGTGAAACGCGTCCCCAACCCCAATTCGGACTGAACCGAAATCGTCCCGCCCAGACGCTCCAACCGGCTCTTCACCACATCCAGGCCGATCCCCCGTCCGGAGATGTTGGTAATGATCTCCGCGGTCGAGAATCCGGGGCGAAAGATTCGCTGCAACAGTTCACCCGCATCATCCGTGTCCGGGAGATTCAGCCGCCGCGATTTCTCGCGGATCCGCTGCAGGTCGATGCCGCGGCCGTCGTCGCGGACGGTGAGCTTGAGCATCCCGCCCGCAGCCGCTGCTTCGATCACCAACGTGGCCTGCGGCGGCTTCCCCGCCTCGATACGCTCCGCCGGTGTTTCGATCCCGTGATCGACGGCGTTGCGGACCAGGTGCAGCAACGGTTCGCGCAGTGCCTCCAACACGGACCGGTCCACCTCGGTCTCACCGCCCCGGATTTCGACCCCAACCTGTTTGCCGGACGCCACGGCGATGTCGCGCACCGTACGTTGCACGCCGACACACGCCTCTTCGAACGGGAACATGCGTACGCGATACACTTCGCCCTGCAGGCTGCGGGTCGTCTGATGCAACTGGCGGACATCCGCGGCCGTTCGACGACACAATGCGTTCAACTTCTGCTGCAACCGGCCGAATCGTTCCGACATCTGTTCGACCGTCTGCCGAGCCACCATGAGCTGCCGGGACGTGGTGCCCGGCAGCCGCGCCGGATCCACCGACTCCAACGCGCGCTGGATGTGCTTGAACGAAGCACGCCACTCGTCCCGCCACTGGTCGACGAAGTCCCGCAGTTCGCCCAGCAGCTGTGGATGCGCTTCGATCCGCTGCCGCGTCGTCAGCAGCTCCCCGGCCTGATCCATCAGATCGTCGAGCTTCTCGGCCGCCACGCGGACGAAGGTCTGCTGTCTCGGTTCGGCCGGCATGCGGACACCGGAATCCGCTTCCCGAGACGGCGCGGCCACGGTATCCGGCGTGTGCCCTGCGGCCGCGGGCAGCTGCATAGACGGCCTCGGTTGTGTCCGTTCCGCTCCATCGGTGCCGTTCGCCGGCGACGTCGGCCGTGGCGCATCGAACGCAGCCGCCGGAGCATCGGCCCCAGGTTGCCGCGGCGGTACGGATTCGCTCCGCGTTTCCGTACGATCGTCCGACTGGCCCGCACGCGGAGCAGGACTTGCCGACGCCGCCCTGGCGGCCGGAGCATCATCGGACCGTGGCGTGTCGGCCGCCCGCCGTTCGTACTCGGCGTCCGGCGGTGCCGCCGCGGTATCCTGACCGTCCGGCGCCGACGACCTGCCCGCCGGAACGGGTTCATCCGCCGTCGGCGCTGTGTCGGCAGGGGAAGTCTGCTTGCCATCGACAGCACTCACGGCCGAATCGGACAGAATCGCGCGAATCCTTTCACAAACCGGCTGAAGCTCTTCTACCGGCGTTTCTCGTCCGCTCTGCAGCCCATCCGCCACCGAATTCACCGCATCCAGAGCCTGCAGCATGACCGACACCTGGTCGGTGCGCGGTCGGAAGCCATGGTCGCGGATGCGTGCGAACACGTCTTCCAGAGCGTGGCAGAGCACCTCGACGGCAGGGACCTCCACCGCGTGTGCAGCGCCTTTCAGGCTGTGCGCGGAACGGAACAGCTCTTTGACGAATTCTTCGTCCTGCAGCATCCCGGGTTCCTGCTCCAGGCGGAGCAAGCTGTCCCCGAGCGTCCGCACGTGCGTTTCCAGCTCGGCCAGGAAAGTGGCCATGAGCCGTTCTCTGAGCTTCCGCGAATCCATCGCCCGGTCCCCGATCGTCGTCCCTCGCTGCATCACGAGCCGAGTGCGTGAGTGCGTGCTTTCGCCAGACGCAGCTCACCGTTGCCGCTGGTGTGCCGTTGCCCCGCAGTGAGTTGCTGCAGGTGCCGCGCAAGCTTCTCCAGCTTCCCGGCGATGCTTTCGGTCTGTTTGGTGGCCAACAGGCTCTCGCGCGAGGCGGTGTCGATCTGGGCCATGGCCTGGCTGATCTGTTTCATCGCCCCGGCTTGTTCCTGCGCCGCCAGACGGATCGTCAGGCTGGCCTGAGCGGCGTTGCCGATGATGTCGACCAGTTCGTTGATGGTGTCTCGGGATCGAGCCATCACCTGGGCAGCCTGACTGACGGACCGTGTTCCATGTTCGGTTGCGAAGACCGTCGACTGAGTGGCTCGTTGGATTTCGCCCAGGATGCTGCTGATCTGCTGTGTGGCCTGTTTGGATTGCTCGGCCAGCGCCTTGATTTCCGCAGCCACCACCGCAAAGCCGCGCCCATGTTCGCCGGCACGCGACGCCTCGATGGCGGCGTTCAGCGCCAACAGGTTGGTCTGGTCGGCGATCTCGTTGACGGCAGTGACGATTTCGCCGATCGCCTGAGCCCGCTCCGAAAGGCTCAGGATGTGCTGTGCAATGCTGTCGACCTGCTGCTGCACCTCCTGCATGGCGGCGTTGGTTTCCGCAACGGCCGATCGCCCCCGCTCGGCAATTTCCCGCGCTCGATTCGCGCTGTCGGCCACCTGCTGCGCCTGTTGTTCGCTTTGCACGGCGCTTTGCGAGATCTCGTCGACCGTGGCCGCCGTCTCCGAAACCGATGCCGCCTGTTCCTGCGCGCCGGCGGCCTGTTCGCTCATGCTGGAAAAGATCTCGTGCGCCGCTTCGGCCAACTGTTCCGCCGCCTCGCGAATCTCCGCCAGCAGACGCTCCTGCGTCTTGCGGTATTTTTCCAGCTCCGCCTCGTCCGTTCGCGCCAAGGCTTCTTCGAGTCGGTTCTGCAGCGCACGCAATCGGCTGTTCAGTTCCTCGCGCTCGCTGGCCAATCGCGATCGCTGCTCCAGCAGCGTCTCGATCGCCGCCGCCACCGAAGCCAGTGAATCGCCCCCGTTTGGATCAGCGGGATCGTGCATGCCGATGCCCTCTACGGACGCACCGCGCAGCCGCTTCATGATCCCGTGAAGCGGCTGCAACCATTCCTCGTCCAATCTACGGACGGCCACCACGAAGCCAGCCATCAACACGACACTGCCCACCAACAGCGCCGTACGGACGGTACGGATCACGGAAACCGCCGCATCGGCGGTCGGGTCGGCACTGTTCGCCAGCAGGCTCCCCAACGCCCACCATCCGTAGAGAACCAGGCACAGTGCCGCTCCCATCGGCAAGCCGACCACCAGCAGGAC
>RFHO01000231.1 GCA_003696385.1 Planctomycetota bacterium
ATCGCTTTGCCGGCGGGATCGCGGCGTCGCCCCACACACGCTCCGCGGCGGCCGCGTCACCGGATGCCAGCAGGCATGCCACTTCCCAAACCTCCGCCAGGGACCGGTACTCCGTGGACGCCAAGGGATCGCGCCGCAGTCGCTCCAACAGCCGCGCAGCCGTTCCGAAAGCCCCCGAATCCCAAGCCACGACGGCCGCCCGGAACAGCGCACGCCGCCCGGCCGTCGTACCGGGATAGGACCGCGCGACCGCGAGCAACCGGTCGAGGCGAACGCGCGCCGACGCCTCCTCCAACAGCCGCATCGCCTGCGGCCCGAACTCCTCTTCGTACACGTTCCGCAGCTCCAACGGCAATTCCAGCAGGAGCGACTCGGCCAACTCCCTCAGGCTTTTCAGCTTCGCGGGATCCTGCAATGGCTCCGCCGGAGCCGCTGGAGCCGGTGCCAGCCCTGGAATTGGTGGTCGTTCCGCAGCCGGACGCCCCTCGGGCAAGTCGGCGGCCGGGTCGAACAGTGAATCTTCGCCCCGCTCGAGAAGTTGGCGGATGAGCCGCAGAGAGCGGGCAACCTCCTTGCGGTCGAAACGTTCACCACGGCGGACGATTTCCGACGCCTCCTTCAATGCCTTCTCCGCTTCGCGGAACTGACGCACCATCCGCCGGTCGACGGGAAACCGCGCAGGCGCGGCGAACTGTGCCATGTTGCCGCCCGGCACCATCACCTGCAGCGCACCGCCACGCTGGATCAACACCTGGCCGACGCCGCTTTCCGCCGTCGCCAATACGCTCAGCAGAGCGAACACGGCGGAGCCGACCCACCGCCCCCGAAACAACGTCGGCCCCACACGACGTGTCGGTCCGATCGATCGCCGAAACGCATTGGACATCGTGCGCCCTCTGCTTCCGAAGCTGCCGACTGCCGAAACGTCTTGCGCCAGGCACGTGCCACGACGGCAAAATAGCCACCGGAAACCCGCTGATCGCACCGTTGCTCGACAATACCGGCTGTTTCTCGAAAATACGTTCCCGTGTGTGGCGATGCCGACACCGCCGCACAACCGCCGCTCGCCCGGGATCATTGCCGATCGCCGAACCTTCTCGGGAAATCCCGACCGACCTGCATCGGCTTGGCCCGGGCGCCGAAAGCACAGGCAGTGGCCCGAAAAGCGTCCGTCGCGCGGACCATCGACATCACACACGCGCGCCCAGCGACCGTGCGTTGCGTTCGATTGTCACCATTTGCCGTTCGTGCGACAAGCAGGATCCGCTACGCGGCATTCCGCGGCGCCCTGCCGAAGCAACCTGCGACACAACGACGACGGAAGCCGCCGGCACAACACTCGAGCAACAGGAGAATACACGATGGCCGTTCGCGTCACCTGGCTGGGGCATGCGGCCGTGCAGATCGACACGTCCGCGCACAGCATCCTGATCGACCCGTTCCTGACGGACAATCCGGCGGCAAAAGTCTCTGCCGACGACGTGTCGGCCGATTTCATCATCATCAGCCACGGACACGGCGACCACGTCGGCGACGCCCTGAAGATCGCCCAGCGCTGCAATGCTACGATCATCAGCAATTACGAAATCGCGGAATGGTGCGGCAAGAACGGTGCCCCGAACGTCCATCCCCAGCACATCGGCGGAGCTTTCCACCACCCGTTCGGCACATTGAAGCTGACGATCGCCCACCACGGCTCGATGCTGCCCGACGGAAGCTACGGGGGCAATCCCTGCGGCGTGCTGCTCAGCGTGGAGGGCAAGAAAATCTACGACGCCTGCGACACCGGCCTGTTTTACGACATGAAACTCATCGGTGAAGCCGGCATCGATCTGGCGCTACTGCCCATCGGAGACAACTTCACGATGGGCCCCGAGGATGCGCTGCGGGCCGTGCAACTGGTCAAGCCACGGCGCGTCGTGCCCATCCACTACAACACGTGGCCGCTGATCGCGCAGGATCCCCACGCCTGGGCCGAACAGGTCCGCGCGCAGACGGAATCCGAACCCGTGGTGCTGGAACCGGGGCAATCGATCGACGTCTGACGCCCGGCCGGACATCGCGGCCGCCAGCCCGTGTGCCACACACCCCACAAACCTGCCGCCGAGCCGGCCAGGGGAAACCGGCCATGCGTGGCGGGTCGCGGCCGCGTCGCGCTCATCCGCCGGGAAGTTCCCGTGGACGCCACACCCTCCCCAGCGTCGCCTGCGTCGTCCGCTCGAACTCGCTCCATGACGCGATGGGAACCGACAGCTCGACCAACGCCGCCGTCGGCATCCGCACGAACGTTCCCGTCACCAGCTCCACGAAATCCTGCAACCCGGGATTGTGCCCGACCAGCAACACATGATCCGCGTCGGTCCCGATCAACTTGGGAATCTCCGAAACAACCATCACGATCTCCGCTGGGGTGGCCATGTACAGCCGCGCATCCGAGTGAAATGGCCCTTTGAATCCCAGCGTGTCGCGAACGAGCGCGGCGGTTTCGACGGCCCGGCGCGCCGTCGAACAGAGGATCGCGTCCGGAACCTGACCGGCATCCTGAAGCGCCCGCGCAATCCGTGGAGCGTCCTGCAGTCCCCGGGCATTCAATGGTCGCTCCGCGTCCGTCAACGTGGGGTCGTCCCAGGAGGATTTCGCGTGCCGCATCAACAGAAGCGTCTTCATGAGCTGCTTCGACAGGACATTCGAATCATGGACGGCTCTTTACGCCGCATGCTTTCGCCACATCCGACTGCGAACCGCGCAACCGCCGACAGGTTTCGAAAAATCCACAACATGGCCACCATTTTCAGAGATCGCTCCGGCGATCCATCCCTGCCAATACCACCGTCGGTATTCTTTTCGACAATGCACGCCGGCACCGGGACATGGAAGGTCCGCCCCTTTGGTGCACAACGGACCATCCGGGCACGCCCCACACGCTGCGAACCAG
>RFHO01000232.1 GCA_003696385.1 Planctomycetota bacterium
CGACAGCGCGAAGTAGATGCCCCACAGTCCCACGGTCGTGACGCCGATCGCCAGAGAGAAACTCACCCACGGAGGCACGGAGCGTCGCCGGCGCTTGCGAATTGCTCGGCGGGGCGCCTGCCGGACCGGGTGGACCTTCGGTGGAGTACCCGTGAACTGTTGCGGCGTGGAGGCCGGTGGTGGCTCGGGTTGCGGCGACGACGCCGGCGCGACCGATGCGAACGCCGGGTTGTTCCACACGCCATCACCAGCAGGGTGGCCGGGCACCGCGCTGGCCGGTGTAACCGGGGACACGGTTCCCGGTGGGGCGGCCTGCTGAAGCCAGAAGGAATGCTGGGGTGCTCCAGAGTGCTGCGTTGCCTGTGCCTGCTGCGAGAGGGCAGCGAGATACGCCCGCAACTGTTGGTCATAGACGGCCCGTCGCTGTGGGTTCAGCAGGCACATCCGCGCCTGCTCGACCTCATTCATCAGTCGCTGGGACCACTCGGCATGCGGACCGGTGGCGACCGTTTGGAGAAAGGCCAGCCGCTGTTCGGCCGCCGCCTCGATGACATCGGGGTCGGGTTCGAACAGATCGACTCCCAACAGCCTGTAGGCGTTGGGGGGCTGTTCGTGCGGCTTGATGCCGAACCATTTGTGGTACGGGTCGAAATGTTCAGCCATCTGGGCACGACTCGTTCACGAGGAGTCTGCGATCTGCGACCGGCGTCGCAGCGGCGAACCGGTTGGAGTGTAGCGGCCTTTGTAGTCTACTGTTGGGAAACTTTTCGGGCCAATGCCGTCTTCGTCGCAATCCGGAGTGCGGCGGATGCTTTGGGACGATCGCGGGTTGCGTTTCGCGGTGCAGAGGGATTTGGTATACAACGACCCTTCGGCACGGGATGGGAGTGCCGGCCGGCGGAACGCTCCGGGGCAGTCCCGGGTGGCCGGCATCCCCGGGCGCCGCGTGTCGGCGGGGGCGGGAGGTCGTGCCGGGCCGTGACGATCTTTCGTCGGGACGTCCCGAGATGTCCCGAAAAGCTCACGTGTGCAGGGATCACGGGCGATGGCTGAGCGTCGAGTGGTCGTGACCGGGATCGGACTTTTCAGCCCGATCGGCATCGGTCACCAGGCTTTCGAAGAGAATCTGCTGGCGGGCAAGTCCGGTGTGCGGACGATCGAGTCGATTCCGCACACTGCGGTTCCGGGAAACGTGGGCGCAGAGGTGCCCGGGTTTTCGGATTCCGAGGCAAAACGCTTTTTGCGCCCGGTTCGCAAAAGCATCAAGGTGATGTGCCGGGACATTCAGCTCGGCGTGGCCTCGGCCATTCAGGCCTTCGAACATTCCGGATTGGATCCGGAGGCGATCGATCACACGCGGCTGGGGATCGATTTCGGTGCCAACCAGATGCTCAGTCCGCCGGAAGTGCTGCGGCCGGCGGCGTATGCCTGCATCAACGCGGAGACCGGTGAGTTCGAGTATCACCGCTGGGGCACCGATGGAATGGCCAACATGGAGCCGCTGTGGCTGCTGAAGTATCTGCCCAACATGCCCGCCTGCCATATCGCCATCTTTGCCGATTCGCGAGGACCGAACAATTCGCTCACGCTTGCCGAAGCGTCCGGCAACGCGGTGATCGGTGAGGCGATGCGGGTCATCCAGCGCGGTCACGCCGACATGATGATCACCGGTTCGACCGGATCCCGCATCCATGCCGTCAAATGCCTGCATGCCATGCTGTGGGAAGAGATCGCGCGGGGGGAGGGTCCGCCGGAGACGTGGTGCCGCCCGTTCGACGTCCACCGGACGGGACAGGTCATCGGAGAAGGGGCGGCCACGTTCATACTCGAAGAGGAAGAACACGCGCGAGCCCGAGGTGCGACGATCTGGGGGCGGATTCTGGGGACCGGCTCGAGTTGCGCCACCTCGCCGGACGGTCAGACGGACCGTCGGCGCGCGTTGGCCAACGCGATGCGGATCGCTCTCCGCGATGCGGGCCTGCAGCCGCAGGACATCGGTCACATCAACGCCCACGGTCTGGGAGAACGCGTTGCCGATCGCGAAGAGGCCGCGGCGATTCGCGACGTGTTCGGGGAGCTGGCGGACGCGATTCCCGTAACCAGCCTGAAAGGATACCTGGGCAACTCGGGCGCGGCCGGCGGGACGCTCGAACTGGCCGGCTCGCTGCTCGCTTTGCGGCGGGGCGTCATTCCGCACACGATCAATTGCGACGATCCGGACCCGGAGTGCGGGTTGAACATCGTCCGCGGCGAACCTCTGCCGACAAAAAACAGAGTCGTGATGAACCTCAGCGTGACGCTGGTCGGCCAGGCCGCGGTGGCGATCGCGGAAGGCGTCGCGGCCTGACCTTCGTGCACACCCGCGGTGGGAAGACGGACGCCGGGCGGGCGCCGCGGTTGCGAAAGGGCCGCGCGGAGCCTCGGCGGATGACGCTCGATGAGCGGGATGCGGCAGCCACCGCGCCCTTTTCATCGACGGGGGCCGTCCGGCGGGCGGAGTTTCGTTGCCGGTGTGTGCGTCCTTCTCGGGGCGAAGTGGGAGTCGAAGACATCAGCGAGGAGCGCTGTCGAATGGAGGCGGGACTACGGCTGCAGACGCTCTGGGAGGAGCTGGGCGCGTCGGCATGGTTCGAAGACGGACCGGCACCGAAGGCGGCGGACTTCGGCAACCCGGCGGAGGAATGGCGGGCCCTGCGCAGCGGCTGTGGGATCGTCGACCGTCACGACCGCACGAAGCTGCTCCTGCAGGGCCAGGACCGGGTCAACTTCCTGCACAACTTCTGCACGCAGGACATTCGGTCGCTGCCGGTGGGCGGGGTCTGCGAAGCGTTCGCCACCAACGTCAAAGGCCGTGTCCTGGGGCATCTGCTCGTTGCGGCTCTGCCCGACGCCCTCTACATCGAGGCGGAGGCCGGGCTGAACGAGCGGCTGGCGGCGCACTTCGGGCGCTACGTGATTCGCGAAGACGTGCAGATCGTCGACTGGACCGACGCGCTGGTGTCGCTGTGGTTGATCGGCCCGGAAAGCGACGCGATCGTTGCCGAGCTGGCCGGTGATTCCGCGGATGCCTGCGTCTTCGGGGACGGTGACCGGTTCTGCGTCCGGCTGCCGTTTTTCGACGTGCCGGCACACGCGATCGTGGTGCTCTCTGCGTTGGCTCCGGCGATCGCGCGGGAAGCAGTGTCGCTTGGCGCCGCTGCGGTCGGGCGGCGGGCGTTCGAAGCGTTGCGTGTGGCCTCGCTGCTGCCCCAGTACGGGCGCGACATCAGCGACGAACATCTGGCCAACGAAGTCGGACGTACGGCCGAATGCATTTCCTTCACCAAGGGCTGTTACCTGGGGCAGGAGCCGATCGCGCGCACGGACGCCATCGGGCACATCAACCGCGTCCTGCGAGGTGTGCGCTTCGCGGATGGCGAGAAGGACGCATTGGTGTGCGGTGTTCTCGACGGCTGCGAAGTTCATGCCGTTTCCGCGGAGCCGGACAGCGATCAGGAAGCCCGTGGCTCCGAGCCGCCCATCGGGCAGGTGGTCGGCCGTATTTCTTCGAGCGTGACCGGGCCGGACGGCCGAGAGATCTGGGCGATGAGCGTCCTCCGCACGACGGCCGCACAACCCGCAACACCCGTCGCCACGCGGGACCGCTCCGGCCAGTGCTTGCGCGGAGAGGTCTACGACCGTGCCAGCGGTCCGCTATGATTCCGCGGTTCCGAGGCGCCTGCGGGGAATTCCGCGAGCGATGCGAAGACCGGGGAACTCGCTGCGGTCAGGCGGCATGGCGCCCCCGGCGGCCGTGGAGGATGCCGGCAGAGACGTCACCTCGGACGCGCCGCAGGCAGCGGTCGGCCCGACGAAGACCGAACACCATGCGGAAACCGCGCCCGCGAATGCCGATTTCCGCGAGATCGGCAGCGCCGTTGGGCGGACGTAGACACGAAGGACGATCGACCCTTGGCAAAGAAACGTGCGAAGCGCTCGAGGACGAACGGCGGTGCGGACGGCAACGGTCGTCCTGCGCTCGCCATCGCCGACGATGCCAACGTGGAATTCGTCGAGATTGCGCAGGAAACGCGCCGCCGCTACCTGAACTACGCCTATTCGGTGATCCAGTCGCGTGCGCTGCCGGACGTCCGCGATGGTCTGAAGCCGGTACAACGCCGCATCCTGTACAGCATGTACCACGACCTGCGGCTGACGGCCGACGCCAAGACCCGCAAATGCGCCAAGATCGTCGGCGACACCACCGGCAATTACCACCCCCACGGTAACGTCGCCGTCTACGACGCTCTGGTCCGCATGGCGCAGGACTTCACGCTTCGCGAGCCGCTGATCGACGGGCAGGGGAACTTCGGTTCGGTCATGGGGCTGCCGGCCGCGGCCGACCGGTACACCGAAGCGCGGCTGACGCGGATCGCCGAGCACCTGATGAACGAGCTGCGGTACGAGACGGTCGAGATGCGGCCGAACTACGAGGCCACGCGGGAGGAACCGGTTGTCCTGCCGGCGCGGTTTCCGAACCTGCTGGTCAACGGGGCTTCGGGCATCGCCGTCGGCATGGCCACAAACATCCCGCCGCACAACCTCAACGAAGTCATCAAGGCCTGCATCTACCTGATCGACCACCCGGACGCCACCGTCGCGCAGCTGATGCGGTTCATCAAGGGGCCCGACTTCCCCTTGGGCGGCCGCATCGTGACGGACCGTCGCTCGCTGCGAAAGGTCTACGAGGAGGGCCGGGGCGCGATCAAGGTCCGCGGGGAGTGGCGCCACGCACGCCAAGGCAAGAAGGAGCTGCCCAATCGCCTGGAGATTTACTCGGTCCCCTATGGCGTCGAAACAGGCAGCCTGATGGCCGAGCTGGGAACGATCATCGAATCCCGCAAGCTCCCCCAGTTGCTGGACGCGCACGACTACACCGACGACCGGCATGGCCTGCGGATCGTGCTGGACCTGAAACCGGGATCCGACCCCGACCAAGTGATGGCATACATCTACAAGCACACCAATCTGGAATCGAACTTCAACTACAACGCCACGTGCCTGATTCCGGACGAAACCCGTGCCCTGGTGCCGGCTCGTGTCGACCTGGTCGGACTGTTGCGACCGTTCCTCGATTTCCGGTTGGAGACGGTGCGGCGCCGCTTCCAGTACCAGTTGCGGCAGCTCGAACGACGCATCCACATTCTGGAGGGGTTTGCGATCATCTTCGACGCCCTGGACCGCGCACTGCAGATCATCCGGAGCAGCGACGGCAAACGCGACGCGGCCGAGAAGCTGATGGCCGAGTTTCCGCTCGATGAGGAACAGACCAACGCCGTGCTCGAGCTGCAGCTTTACCGGATCTCCAAATTGGAGATCCATCAGATCCGTCAGGAGCTGGACGAGAAACGGCGGGAAGCCAAACGCATCCGCAGGATCCTGGCTTCGGAAAAACGCCTGTGGGACGTGGTGAAGGCGGAGCTCAACGAGCTGGCGTCCGAATTCGGCAGCAAGCGTCGCACGTCGCTCGGGTCGCCGGACGAGATCCTGGAATTCGACGCGCAGGCGTACATCATCCGCGAAAACACCAACGTGGTCGTCACGCGGGATGGATGGATCAAGCGAGTGGGACGGCTGAGCAGCGTCGAGAGCACACGCGTGCGGGAAGGCGACGCCGTGCTCGACGTCCTGCCGGCCAGCACGCTGGACAACATCGTGTTCTTCTCCAGCGACGGTGTGGCCTACACCATCCCGGTGTCGCAGATTCCGGCATCGTCGGGCTACGGCGAGCCGTTGTCGAAGCACTGCCGGCTGGCCGACGGCGCGTCCATCGTGGCGGCCGTGACCACCGATCCGCGTTTCACGCGCGAGGACTACAAGGTGCGCGGCATTCCGGTACCCGGACCGTTCCTGCTGGTGGCGACGGCCCGCGGTCAGGTGTTGCGTTTTTCGCTCGGTCCCCTGCGTTCGCCGTCGACGAAGGCCGGGCGAAAGTACTGTCGGCTGCGCAAGGGCGACCGGGTCGTCCACGTCGAACTGGTGCGGGATCACACCACGATGTTTCTGGCGACCCGAAAGGCCCGCGTGATCCACTTCTCCATCGACGAGGTGCCCGTGCTGGTGAATCCGGGGGTCGGAGTCCGCGGGATCAAGCTGGCGCCCGACGACGAAGTGCTGGGCGCGGTTCTGCTGGCGCGCCCCAGCGACGTGCTGCGTGTGCGAAACAGCAACGACCGGGTGCTCAGCTTCGGACAGATGAAGTACTCGGTCACGTCGCGGGGCGGCAAGGGGATTCGCACCAGCCAGCGAAACGAATTCGTGGAGATCATCCGCCCGCCGATCGAGCTGGTCGACTTCAGTCAACACGAGCAGGACGGGGCATAGCCGGGGCCGCCACGCGGCTGCAGGGGCGACGGCCGGAAAGTGTGAGCGGCACGAGCCGGCGCGAAGGCGACACGGGATCGCCGGGCCGGGCGAACTCACTGACACACAGGGACCGTGATTGGCAGAAGATGGCCAGTACGACGACCGAATCGAGCTATCGAGCGAAAGACATCGAAGTCCTGGAAGGGCTGGAGGCGGTCCGCCGCCGGCCCTCGATGTACATCGGCGGGACCGACGCACGCGGCCTGCACCACCTGATCTGGGAGATTGTCGACAACGCCGTCGACGAGTTCCTGGCGGGGCACAACGACCGGATCGTCGTCACCTTGCACAAGGACGGCTGCTCGGTGACCGTTCAGGACTACGGCCGTGGGATCCCCGTCGACCGGCATCCGAAATTGAAGAAGTCCGCGCTGGAAGTGATCCTCACGACGCTGCACGCGGGCGGAAAATTCTCGCACAAGAACTACGCCCGCTCCGGCGGTCTGCACGGCGTCGGCTCGTCGGTGACCAATGCGCTTTCGGAGGAATTCGTTGCCGTCGTGCATCGCGACGGATACGAGTGGATGCAGCGTTACAAACGCGGCCGTCCCACCACGCCGGTGAAGAAGGTCCGCCCGTTCCGCGGGCATGGCACGAAGATCTACTTCCGCCCCGATCCGAAGATCTTTCGCAACATTCATTTCAGCTCCGAGGTCATCCGCCAGCACCTGGAAGACATCTCGTACATCCACGGCGGGCTGAAGATCGAGTTTCGCGACGAGCACAAGGGCGAAACGCACGTCTTCCACCATCCCGAGGGCATCCAGGCCTACCTCGAAAAGCTGATTGCCGACGACAACCGCAAGCCGGTTCACGAGCCGATCTTCTATGCGGAAAAGGAAGAGGGCACGACGCTCATCCAGGTTGCCTTGAAGTGGACCGAGGCGACCGACGAGCGGGTCCGCAGCTATGTCAACGGGATCCTCACACACGCCGGCGGCACGCACGAGAGCGGTCTGCGCAGCGGCATCGCCAAAGCCGTCCGCAATTACATGGACGTGCACGACATCAAGCCCAAGGGTGTGACGATCACCAACGACGACATCCGCGAAGGCGTCACCGCCATCCTCAGCGTGTTCCTGGCCGATCCGATGTTCCAGGGGCAGACGAAAGAGAAACTCAACAATCCCGAGATCAGTGCTCAGGTGGAGAGTCTGGTCCGTTCCAACCTCGAAACCTGGCTGAACGCCAATCCCTCGGTCGCCGACGCGATCATCGGCCGCATCATCTTGGCCGCCCGAGCCCGGTTGGCCAGCCGCGAGGCGGTGCGCGAAGTCCGCCGCAAGTCCGCTGGATCACGCCGCAGCACGCTGCCCGGAAAGCTGCTCGACTGCGGCTCGCGCAACCCCGACGAATCCGAACTGTTCATCGTCGAGGGCCAATCGGCGGGGGGCAGCGCAGGCATGGGCCGCGATTCACGCACGCAGGCCGTCCTGCCGCTGAAGGGGAAAGTGCTCAACACCGAATCGCTGCCGACCGCCCGCGTGCTGACCAATCAGGAGATCAACGACCTGGTCGAGACACTGGGAACCGGCATCGGTCCGGACTTCGACATCCGCCGGCTGCGGTATGGCCGTGTGATCCTGCTGATGGACGCCGACAGCGACGGCTATCACATCAGCACGTTGCTGTTGACGTTTTTCTTCCGCCACATGACGGACCTCATCCGGCACCGCAAGCTGTTCATCGCCCGGCCGCCGCTGTACCGGGTGAAGATCGGCAACGAATCGCGCTACGCCCGTGACGATGCGGAACTGGAAGAGATCCTGGCCGAGCTGCCCGCGAATCGCAAACCGGAGATCAGCCGCTTCAAGGGCCGGGGTGAAATGACGCCGGCTCAGTTGAAGGAAACCACGCTCGACCCGAAAAACCGCACGCTGCTGTGCGTCGAAATCGAGAGCCAGATCGAAGCGGACCGCACGTTCCAGCAACTGCTGGGCAAGGATGCCTCGGAACGTTACCGCGTGATCATGACCGAAGCCGGCCTGGCCGACGACCTGGACGTCTGAAGCCGCCCGCGGTGCCGAACGTCCCGAGCGTGCGCGTAGCGATCGCGATCCGTCGGCCCGTTGCGCGGCGATGCCTCCGCAAGTCCGCGATCGCCGCGCGCCCGGTACTTCCACCAGATCGAGAATCGCGAGGACCCATGAACCTGCTGCACGAACTGCGTGAACGTTTCCGGCGGGCCCTGTCCACACTGACCGAGGACGTCGAGCCGTACCTGGCGATGATCCGGCCGGCTCAGGATCCGCGTTTCGGCGACTATCAGGCGAACATGGCCATGCCTCTGGCCAAGCCATTGAAGCAGCCGCCGCGGGAGGTTGCCGCCCGCATCGTCGAGTCGCTGGACGTTGCGGACCTGTGCGAGCCGCCCGAGATTGCCGGCCCGGGGTTCATCAACCTGAGGCTCCGCGCCGACCGCATGATCGAACTGGCGAGCCGGGCACGCGTCGATGAGCGGCTGGGGCACCAGAAAGTCGCCTCGCCGAAACGCATCGTGCTGGACTATTCGTCCCCGAACGTCGCCAAGCCGATGCACGTGGGCCACCTGCGCAGCACGGTGATCGGCAACGCACTGGACCGCATGCTGCGCTTCGTCGGGCATGACGTGATCAGCGACAACCACATCGGCGACTGGGGCACGCAGTTCGGGATGATCATCTACGGGTACAAGCACTTTCTCGATCGCGACCACTTCGAGCGTGCGCCCGTCGAGGAACTCGCCCGGCTGTACCGCCTGGTCAATACCTTGTGCGACTACTTCGAAGCCCGGCAGCAATTGCCGGTGTTGGAACAGCGGCTGCGGGAACTCGAACAGAACGAGGCACCGCCGGCCGGAGCGTCCAAAGCCGAGAAGAAGGCCCGTGCGGCTCGGCAGGCGGCGCTGAGTGAACTGCGGGAACAGATCGCCGCGCAGCGGCGAAAGATCGAGGCCGTCGAATCGGATGCCCGGCTGCGGGCACTCGCCGAAGAGCATCCGGATATCGTCGCCGCCAGCCGCCGGGAAACCGCCAGGCTGCACCAGGGTGATCCGGAGAACCTGGCGCTGTGGAAGCAGTTCCTGCCGCTCTGCCTGGAAGCGTTGCAGAAGGTGTATGACCGCCTGGGCATCCGCTTCGACCTGACACTGGGCGAGAGCTTCTATCAGCCGATGCTGGCCGGCGTCGTCGAGGAACTGCTCGCCAAGGGCATTGCCACCGAAAGCGAGGGTGCGATCTGCGTGTTCGTCGAGGGCCGCGACGCTCCGTTCATCATCCGCAAGGCCGACGGTGCATACACCTACGCCACGACGGATCTGGCGACCATCCGCTATCGTGTCGAAGAGCTGAAGGCTCAGGCGTCGTACTACGTCGTCGATGCGCGGCAA
>RFHO01000233.1 GCA_003696385.1 Planctomycetota bacterium
CCAGCCTTTGCGCGCCGGGCGCGTGAGGCACGGTCATCACGGCACGAATTTAGCGACCGGGCGTCGGGAAGCCAAAGCTGCGGGAACGCCCGCGGGCCCGCCTTTCGAGGTCGAAGTCAGCCGCTAGAATGGGCCGCGAGGACGGCGGGACGTCATGTGTTGCATTGTGTTGCACACTGAGCCCCATCGGGCGTGGGGTTTCCCGCCCGATCGGTCCGACCAGCATCACCGAATGGCTCCGATCCAAAGGGGGCACGGCGTGGGCAGTCTCTTCCGGCTGCTGATGAACAATCCGATCGTGCGGCCGCTGCTGCAGCCGATCGTGCGGCCGGTGACGCGGCTGGTGGTGGGACTGATCGCGATCCCTCTGTTCCGGCTGTTCATGCGGAACGTCGTGCGGCTGCAGAAGCTCGACGCCGAGCTGGAAAAGGACTTCGAGCAGTGGTTCCGGGGATCGCTGGTACTGCTGGTCGCCACGCGCAACATGGAGGAATACCTGTTCCCGTGGGTCAGTGCCGAATACGGCGCCACGGGTGAGAAGTACTGGATCGTCTTGGGGTTGCGGCTGTTGCTGGCGATCGGGGTGATCGAATCGATGCCGGACCAGGAGCTGTTCGCGATCGTCCATCCCGGGCCGCCGAAATTGAGACTGTCGCGGGAATACGGCATCTGGCGCGAACTGCGGGAGCAGTGGTGGCCGATTCTCCGCGGTCTGGCGTGCAAGCATCTGAACCGGTCGTCGCCGGTTTTCGCGATCCTGGCGGCGATTGCCGACGGCTACATCGGCTGGACCTGCTACGTTCTGGCGGTGACGCAATACCTGATCATCGGTCTGGTGACTTCGCGTGACAAAGCCCTCGACGTTCTGGCAGAATTCGATCGCCAGGTGGCGCTGCGGCGGCAGGAACTGATCGAAGAGTTCCAGATGGAAGAACAGGTGGCCGCTCAGGAAGTGGCCGATGCCATGGCGCGCGCCAGAAAAGCCGGCCGCCCCTCGTCCCGTGCGGAAAGATCCGGGGAAGAACCGGTCGAACCGGCTGCGGCTCCGGCCAGCGACTGAAAGTGTCCGGCAGGCGGAAACGTAGCCGTCCGAGTTCCTGGCCCCCGCTCCCGATGGCGAGCACCGGCACGCAGCGGCCCGAAATGCGCGCCACGGGCCGTGTGCTGCCGCGGCGCTGCGCCCTGCGTCCACCCGCTGTGACTGAAATCAGGAGGCATTTCGTGGCCGGATTGGATCGATGTCGCCGTTGGCTGTGGTTGCTGGGGATGACGGTCGCGTGCCTGCTTGGCATGCCCCTGCTCGCTGTTCGGGCCGCGGCGATCGAAGCCGACGGGGCGCACTCGGCGGCGCGTCCGAACGTGCTGATGATCGCCATCGACGACCTGAACGACTGGGTGGGATTTCTGGGCGGTCACCCAGCCGCGAAGACGCCGAACATGGACCGTCTGGCCGCACGCGGGACGGCGTTTCTGAACGCCCACTGTCAGGCTCCGCTCTGCAATCCGTCGCGTACCAGCCTGATGCTGGGGCTGCGGCCGTCGACGACCGGCGTGTACGGTCTGGCACCGTGGTTTCGAACGGTCCCCGAATGGAGGGACCGCGTCAGCCTGCCGCAGCACTTTCGCAAGCACGGCTACCGGACGCTGACCGCGGGCAAGATTTATCACGGTCGCTACCCGCCGCGCGACGAACGCCAGGCGGAATTCGACGTGTGGGGGCCGCCGGCCAGCGTGGGAGCCCGACCGCCGAAGAAACTGGTGACCACACCGCACGGCAACCATCCGCTGGTCGACTGGGGCACGTTTCCGCACCGCGACGAGGACAAAGGTGACTGGCATGTCGCGTCGTGGGCCGTCGAGCAACTGGAAGCGCGGCCGCGGGAACCGTTCTTCATGTGTGTGGGGTTCTTTCTGCCGCACGTGCCGTGCTATGCCACGCAGAAGTGGTTCGACCTTTACCCGGCGGATCGCAAGCTGCTTCCGCCGGTACGCTTGGACGATCGCGACGACACGCCCGAGTTTTCCTGGTACCTGCACTGGCGGCTGCCGGAGGTCCGTCTGTCGTGGTTGCGGCGTGAGAAGCAGTGGTTGCCGCTGGTGCGGGCGTATCTGGCCTGCGTGAGCTTCGTGGACAGTCAGGTCGGGCGGGTGCTGGACGCTCTGGAACGCAACGGGCTGTCGGAGAACACCATCGTGGTGCTGTGGTCGGACCACGGCTGGCACTTGGGCGAGAAGCTGATTACCGGGAAGAACTCGCTGTGGGAGCGGTCGACGCGAGTGCCGCTGATCTTCGCCGGACCGGGGATCCGCGCCGGTGCCCGCTGCACGAGGCCGGCGGAACTGCTGGACATCTACCCGACGCTGATCGAACTGTGCGGCCTGACGCCGCGCGACGACCTCGAGGGCCACTCGCTGGTGCCTCAGCTCCGCGATCCGTCGGCTCCGCGCGCGTTTCCGGCGATCACCACGCACAACCAGGGCAATCACACCGTGCGGACCGAGCGGTGGCGCTACATCCGCTATGCGGACGGTTCGGAAGAGCTGTACGACATGCAAGCCGATCCGCATGAATGGACCAACCTGGCCGGCGACAGGCGATTCTCGAAGGTGATTGCCGAACTGCGACGGTACCTGCCGAAGGTCGACCGGCCGCCCGTGCCGGGCAGCCGGCATCGGATCCTGGTGTACGATCCGAAGACCGGAACGGCCGTGTGGGAAGGGAAGCCCATTCGACCGGACGAAAAAATCGAATGACGCCGGGGAGCGCGGCTGTTTCCACGCTCAGCGGCGTTGTTGCTACCGGGCGCACGTACGACCGCGGCTCTCCGACCGCCTTCGTCCGGCGC
>RFHO01000234.1 GCA_003696385.1 Planctomycetota bacterium
GCTGTGGGTTTCGTGGTGCTGGCCATTCAGAATCGGGCGATCACCGGCAGCGTGTGGGTGACGCCGTACCAGCGGTATACGGAACTCTACACGCCTCGGCACGTGTACGGTTTCTACAACGTGAGCCGTGGCGAAAAGCGGCTGGGCCCGCGGGTTCTGGACAACTACGACCGCTGGGCCGAAGAACTGACGCCGGAACGGGCCGTGCGGAACCTGGTCCACCGTTGGCTGGCCAGTTGGCAGTGGAGTTTTGGTGTCGTACCGCTGACGGTGGCTGGCGTGCTGGTCCTGTTCGTACTGGTCGCGCGAACGATCGACGGTGGCCTGCGGAACGGTCTGTGGCTGCTGGTGGGGAGCATCGCCGCGCTGCATGCCGCTCACGTGCCCTATTGGTTCTCGGGGATTCTGCATTACCACTACGTGTTCGAAACTCTGATCGCGTGGAGTATCATCATCGGATTCGTCACGCTGCGTCTGTGCTCGACCGGGCGTCGGCAGCGGCGCTGGGGCATTCCGGTGTGGTGGTCCGCGGCACTGGTGCTGCTGTTCGCGACGCAGTACGTGGCCGTCGAACCGTTGTGGCCGGTGAGCCGCGTGGACGCGGCCGTTCAGGAGATCGGTTTTTCGCGGCTGAAGTACGCGCGGTTTCGGGAGCTGATCGAACGCAGTGTGCGGAAACGTCCGGCGCTGGTGCTGGTGGTCGCCGATCCTTCCGACCGGCATATCGATTTTGTGAGCAACTCCCCCGGGTTGGACGAGGAAGTGCTGTTCGGTCGATGGTCGGCTGGCGCGCCGGATCAGCGGCGATGGCTGGCCGAAATACGTCGCACGTTTCCGGATAGACACATTTACGTATTCGACGCGCGGCGTTGGCAATTGACCGAAGTGGCGACGGCGATCGGCTCGCCACAGGGGCGTTGAGCAGTTTTGCGGCGTCCGGCGATTCGGCAGCCGGGAATTTGCGGCGTATGATGAGGCAGGACGGCGGCGCCGGACGGAACAGTCCACAGGCGGCGGACGGGGTGGCGCGGCGGTTGTTCTTTCCGTGCGATTCCAGGGAGCGAAAACGGACATCCGACGATGGCACCGGGGAGACAGGATGACATGAACGATTCCGGTTCTGCGGTCACCGGCGCCGGTGGCGAAGTTACTCCGTCCGCTCCGCAACGCACGTCGCGGGATGCCACCGACTCTACGCGCACCCAGCCGGCACAGGATCCGGACGTTCAGCTGACCGAAATCTCCCTGCCAGGGGAATCCGGATCCCGACCGCCGTCGATCCTGGTGGATCTGGAACAGAGTGTTCTGGGCGATTTCCGGCTGCTCCGACGGCTGGGTGCCGGCGGGATGGCGGAAGTCTACCTTGCGGAACAAATTTCGCTCAAACGGCAGGTGGCCATCAAGGTGCTGCGTGGGCATGCGGTGGCCGACGAGTCGTACGTTGCCCGCTTTCAACGGGAGGCGTTGGCGGCGGCGTCGCTGAATCACCCGAACATCGTGCAGGTGTACGCGGTCGGGGAGCAGGACGGGATCTACTACATCGCCCAGGAATATGTTCATGGGCTGAATCTTCGGCAGTATCTGGCGCGCAAGGGTCCGCCGTCGGCGGCGGTGGCGGTTCGGATCATGAAGCAGGTCGCCGCGGCTCTGCAGGCGGCCGCCGACGCCGGCATCGTGCACCGGGACATCAAACCCGAAAACATCCTGCTGACGCCGAAAGGTCAGGTGAAGGTCGCCGATTTCGGTCTGGCGAAGGTGCAGAACGACGCCGGCAACGCAACGCTCACGCAGGTCGGCACGACGATGGGCACACCGCTGTACATGAGTCCCGAGCAGGTCAGCGGCAAACCGCTGGATCATCGCTCGGACATCTATTCGTTCGGCGTGACCTGCTATCACCTGCTGGCGGGGCGTCCACCGTTCCGTGGTCAAACGGCCGTCTCGATCGCCATCCAGCACCTGAACGATGCTCCTCGTCCACTGGCGGAATGGCGCTCGGATCTGCCGCCGAAGCTGATCCAGATCGTGGAGCGGATGATGCAGAAGGATCCGCAACAGCGGTATCCGAGCGCACGGGCGATTCTGGAGGACCTCCGGGAAGTCGAACGCCAGTTGCGGGCCGGGATGACGGTCGGCTCGTCGGGGGCCATCGGGAAATGGTCGGGTTCGTGGCGGGCGCGGTTGCAGCGATGGAAGCTCAGCAGGGGCCGGGCTTGGGCGTTCGCGGCCTCGGTGGTGATCGTGGCACTGGCCGCGGCAATCGCGGGAGCACGGACGCGAAACGAGAACCCGTTTCGCAAGCCGGCACCGACGGTCAACCGCGTTCCCAAACAGCGCAACGCAACCGAACAGTACCTGCTGGCTCTGGCGCAGTTGAACAACGAAGACGCCTGGCGGGCTGTGCTGGACTACTTCCCCGACGCGTACGTCGAGTGCCGGGCGGCGGAGTCGCAGTTGGCTCTGCTGTATCTGCGGCAGCGTCGGTTGGAGGAAGCGGAGACGCTGTTTCGCAAATTCACCGAGAAGCGGGAGGAGGATCCGGCTCTGGCCGCGATCGGTTACGCCGGGCTGGCCGCGCTGGCCACGTATCGCGGCGATTACGAACAGTCGCAACGCATCCTCACGGAAAAGCTCTATCCGCTGCGCGATCTGCTGGGAGACGAAGTGCGGCGGCTGGTCGAAGCAACGGTTGAAAAGAACGTCCAGAAACTCGGGGATCAGGTGTCCGAGCAGTACCGAAGCTTCTTCGACGAGGAACCCGGAAACGACCGTTCGAACCCGTGAGGTACGTGACACCCGCCGGGGCGGGCCGGGGCTCGGAGCGACATTCGCCCGAGAACCGATCGGGGACCGGCCGGCCCGCTCACGGATGAAACCGAGGCTGTAGCAACGGACGAACACATTGGATAAGCAGCTCCTGACGGCTTTCCTGTTGGGCGTGGTGCAGGGAGTCGCCGAATTTCTCCCGATCAGCTCCTCCGGGCATCTGGTGCTGGGAGAAACGCTCCTGCGCCGGTGGACGGGAATCTCGGCCGGCAATCCTTCTGCGACGGGCGGACTGTTTTTCAACGTGGCTCTGCACCTGGCGACGCTGCTGGCCATCCTGGTGGTGTACCGTGCGGAGCTGCGGGAACTGCCGCGTCGCCGGCGGTTGGTGGGCATGATCGTGCTGGCCAGCGTACCCGCGGCGGTGGTTGGTTTGACGCTGAAGGACTGGTTCGAAACCGCGTTTCAAACGCCCGAGGTTGCGGGAATCGGACTGCTGGTCACGTCCGTACTGCTTGTTGCCGGCCAGCGTTGGGAAACGCGCCGCGACGGTTTGCAGGACCTGACGTGGCAGCAGGCGCTGCTGGTGGGGATGTTTCAGGCCGCCGCTCTGGTTCCGGGCATCTCGCGGTCGGGCAGCACGATCGCCGCCGGGCTGTTGGCCGGACTGCGGCGGGAAGCGGCGACGACGTTTTCGTTTCTGATCGCGATTCCCGCGATCGGCGGTGCGGCCCTGCTCGAAAGTCTCGACCATGTGCGGCAAGGCGGCGCCGGTGCGGCGGGCGGTCGCCCGGACTGGCAGGCGTTGGGGATCGGGATGGCGGCGGCCTTTCTGTTCGGACTGCTTTCGCTGCGGTGGTTGATCGGGCTGGTGAACCGCGGCCGTCTTGCGCGGTTCGCCTGCTATACCGCCGCGGTCGGTGCACTGACGCTTGTGCTGTGCGGCGTTTCGTAACGCGATCCGACGGCGGGTCGTCCGCGGTGGGATGTCTCCGCCCCCGGCTGCCTGCGGCACGTCGGAGTCAGCCGGGCCGCGGGGAAAGTGCGGACATCCGGCGCGATCGAGCCGCCGCGGATGGGAACACCGCACCGGAGGCCGCAACCGAGCGGGGCGGCGCTGCCGGCTTATCCGACGCCGGTGGCGGGGGAACGGAGCATTGCGTATGCTGGATCAAACGCCCGTGTCGCGGCAGCACGTCCGAGCGGAGCGCCTGCTGCGGCGATCGGGCACTGACCCGTCTTGTGTGACCGGCCGGCGGCAATAGCGCGGTGCGTGCGGCAATGTTGGACCCGGAGCGTCGACGGCAACGGCATCTGGATGCAGCGGTCGGGTATCTGACACTCCAGATGCCCGATCATGCACTGGCCGAACTCCGCGCAGTGGACGATCCGGATGCCGACGCACGCGTGTTCTACCAGTTGCGTGCCGAGGCGTACCGTATGAAGCGGTTGCACGCCGAGGCGTTGCAGGACTACGAGCGGGCTCTGCAGGAAGCCCCGGACGATCCGACCCTGATGCTGGGCATGGCCTGGTGCTACAAGCGAACGGGCCAGCTCGGTAAGGCGATCGCGATCACCGAAGCCGCCTATCGCATCGCGCCGGACAAGCCGTTGATCATGTACAACCTCGCGTGCTATCTGGCCCTGGCGGGCGATCGCGAGCGCGCGTTGGCCTGGCTGGGCCGGGCACTGCGGCGCGACCAGTCGTATCGCAAGCTGGTCGCCGAAGAACCGGACTTCGACGGTCTGCGTGCCGACCCGGACTTCCGCCGCATCGTGGGCGAACGATTCGCCGGGCCCATCCGCCACAAGGAGTGACGAGTCCCGCAGCGGAGACGGCGGCGACGGCGATTCGAAAGTGCGGACGTTTCCCCAGCCGGTCGGGGCCGCTCCTTCTGTTCCCCGCAGCCCGCAGGTGACCAGATGTCGGAGAAGCAACGCCACGGCACCCGCATGTGGGTCTGGTTCGGCGCGGCGCTGCTGTCCTGGGCCGCGCTCGCTGGCTGCGGCGGCCGGGGCGAAGAAGCGCCGTCCGAACGGCATTCCACAGCCGACCAGAGCGAGGCCGTCGTTCCGCATCGCGTTCGACCGGAACGGTTGCCGGCGGAACCGGAGCAGCCGGAGCCGGACGATGCATTGCACAAGGCCGCTCCGGAAGACCTGTACGTGGTCCTCGATCCCGATCGGCACGATGCCGGGAACTTCGTCGTCGTTCGTTCCCGTGCAGCAACTCCAAACCTTGATCGGTTCGCGGTCGTCGTCGAAGCCGACCGCCGCCTGGGCGGCTCAGCATTCGTCGCAGTCGCCCCGGCGCCCAATGCACCCGGCTCGCTGGAGGACGCTTGGCGCCCACCGTTTCCGTTGCCTTCCGGCTGCGCCGTCGTTGCCGAAGCCGGTGCGCATCCCGACGGCTGGCCGCGGCGGCTGCGCTGGCGGGACGGCTCCGAGGGCGTGCTGGTCCCCGCAGGGACGTTCGTGTTCGGGCACGATACGGCCGACGGCTCGCAACTGGCCGTGACGGTCGAACTGGACGCTTTCTACATCGACCGTACGGAGGTGACGTTGCGGCAGTTCGCGTTGTTTCGCCAGGCGCGCCGGGAAGCCCGTGACCCGCTGCCGCCCGAGCCACTGAACAGCGGAGCCCCGCCGGACCACCCCGCGCTGGGTGTTCCTTTCCGTTGGGCTCTGGCGTACGCGCGCTGGCTGGGAAAGGACCTGCCGACCGAGTGTGAATGGGAAAAGGCCGCACGGGGATCGGACGGCTTGCCGTGTCCGTGGGGCGCGGGCCGGCCGCTGTGGACGGCTCCGCGGACGCCCGCCACGATCAGCGCGGTGGGGGCCTTCCACGACGATCGCAGTCCCTACGGCGTTTTCGACCTGGCCGGCAATGCCCGTGAATGGTGCCGCGACTGGTTCGCCCCCGATGCCCACCGGCAGATCATCCAGCGGGGGCCCCAGGCGCGGAACTGGAGCGGTCCGCGGACGCCCGATTCACGGTTTCGCCGCGTCGTGAAGGGCAATGCCCAAGATTGGCGAAGCTGGCACCGCGAAGGCGTGCCGCAGGACGCCGTCCAGCCGACACTCGGTTTCCGCTGCGTGTGGCGACCGCCCAACTCGCCGCGTTGAACCGACCGCGGCCGTCTCGCGGCGCCCACGACGGCGGGCACGGCCCGCAGCCAAAAGGAGTTCCGAAATGAAGGTGATGATCGGCGACTGTTGTCTGGAGCTGGTACAGGGGGACATCACGAAGCAGCAGGTGGACGCGATCGTCAACGCCGCGAACTCCCGACTGGCGGGAGGCGGTGGCGTGGACGGTGCGATCCACCGCGCTGCCGGGCCGACCTTGATGGAAGAGACGCGACGCAGGTACCCGGACGGATGCCCCACCGGGGATGCCGTGGTCACTTCCGCGGGCAATCTCCCGGCCAAGTACGTCTTTCATGCCGTCGGTCCGGTATGGCGGGGCGGAAATGCGCGGGAGAAAGAACTGTTGCAGTCGTGTTACCGCCGCTGCCTGGAGTTGGCGATCGAGAACGGCTGCGAAAGCATTGCATTTCCGGCGATCAGCACGGGGGCGTACGGTTACCCGATGGATCTGGCCGCAGAACATTCGTTGCAAGCCGTGATCGATTTCCTGCGTGAACACGGCAAACCGAAACTGGTGCGATTCGTGCTCTTCGGCGAAGGGGCCTACGGCGCCTATTGCCGGGCTCTCGAGGAACTGATGGCGCGATGACCTTCGGACGGAATTCGCGACGCGAAACGTCCGACGCCGGCGGCCGCCGTTGGAAAGTCGCGGAAGCATCGGGGAGTGTCGCCGGAGCCGTCGGAAAGTGCAGCGACGTCCGCGGGCCGTTCAAACGCGACGGCGCTTGACGGGGATGCCGAACGGCGCGCACGGCTCCGCGCTGCAACCACCGAACTTTGCGGGAGGTTTTCGCCGTGGGCACTTCACCAACTTCGGTACGTGCGGCCGTAATCGCGATCGGGACGGAGCTGACGACGGGGGCCCGGCTGGACACCAACAGCCAGTGGCTGAGCAGCGCGCTGTCGGAGCGGGGCTTCGACGTGGTCCGCCACGCCACGGTGGCCGACGACGTGAACGCCTTGCGGCGCGAGCTGGCACACAGCGTCCAGGAGGCGGACGTCGTGCTGCTGACCGGTGGTCTGGGGCCAACACAGGACGACGTGACGCGCGAAGCCCTTGCGAAATGGCTGGGCGTGCCGCTGGTTCTCCACGAGACATCCCTGCGTGAAATCGAGCTGTTTTTTGCACGGCGCGGCAGGTCGATGCCCGAGCGGAACCGCGTGCAGGCCCTCTTTCCCCGCGGATCCGAACCGCTGCCGAATCCGATCGGAACGGCTCCGGGCATCTGGATCGACACGGCAAAAACGCCGCCGGTGGAATGGCAAACGGACCGGGACGCGCCGCAGTGCCGCATCGCGGCGATGCCCGGCGTCCCGGTCGAAATGAAGCGGATGTTCCACGAGCAGGTGCTGCCTCGGCTGCCCCGGCCGAAACGCCACGTCCGCCGGCTGGTGATCCACCTCGCCGGAATCGGGGAGTCCGATGCAGAAGCGCGGCTGGGAGACCTCACGGCACGGGGACGCAATCCGGAAGTGGGAATCACCGCGCACGAAGGCACTCTGGCCCTGCGGATTCAGGCCGCCGGCGACAGCCCCGAACAGTGCGAGCGCATGCTGGAGGATGTCCGCCAGAGGGTGGTGCAGAATCTGCGGGAGCACGTCTTCGGCGAAGGCGAATGCACCCTGGCGGACGTCGTCGTCGAGGAACTCGCGCGCCGCAAGGAAAGGCTCGTCATCGTGGACTTCGGGACCTGTGGCGCGCTTGCCCGGTTGATCTGCGAAGCCGAACGACGGCGCCGCGTGCGCGTTTCCGGAGCACCGCCGACCACGGCCGGGTGGCCAAGATGGAAGGACGTGGAGGCCGCGCCACCCGGAACGGCGTTCCCCATCTGTGTGCTCAGCGCACCGGCCGCCGGGAACGCCATGGCATTCCGGCCGACAGCCATGTGGGGCGAAAAGGCCCCCGAGGGCGGCGTGTTGGCGGCTCAGTTTCTCCACAAGGGGTATGCCACGACTTTAGTCCCACCCGGACTTGTCGACACGAAAACAGGGACGTCTGCGGCCGCCGAAGGCCGCGCAGGGGTTCCGAAATGGAGGATTGTTGTCACGCCACTGATGGATGCGGTCGAAGATCAGGAACCACCGCCGGGCGAGCCCGTGCCCTTTGCGGTGGACGATTCGCCGTACTTTCCGCCGCGCATGGCGATCCTGATCGATGACCCATGCGAGAACCCGTTTCTGTGCACATACCGGCCGCCACGACTGGACCTGCACAGCCCGCTTCGGGCAGCCAACTTCGTGCTCGACCGGTTCCGCCGCTTGCTGCTGTTCGGTCCGTCGGGCCGCCGCAATGACGGATGAGCGGCGTCCATGAGATTCGACCCCGGGGCGTGCGGCGATGCCGTTAACCGATCCCGCCTCGGCGGCGCCCGCAAGTCGCTCGGGGTCGTTCATGCGAAGTCGGGACGCGGCTCCTGCGGGGGCGGCGGCCAGTGGATGCCACGCTGGAGGTACAGGTCTCGATGATCCGGCGCGGGCGGGTCGTACGGCGGAAGGCCGACGAACGCATCGCCGTCGAGGAACAGCGCGTCGGTACCGTAGAGGTGCTCGCGGAGCAGCTTCTGCAGGCGCAGCCGCACCGCCGCGTGCCCGGAGTCGTCGGACAGATCACGCGTTTCGTCCGGGTCGTCGGCGAGGTCGTACAGCTCGAAGCGGTTCCCGGCGGCGTA
>RFHO01000235.1 GCA_003696385.1 Planctomycetota bacterium
GATCGAGATCGTATCGAAAAGTCGAGCAGGCAGCATGATACGCGTTCAGTTGCCCGATGGAAGCGTGATCGACGTCGCCGAGGGAACCACTGCGCTGGACGTGGCGCGGCGGATCGGAGAGCGTCTGGCGCAGCAGACGGTTGCTGCGGAGGTGAACGGTCGGATCGTCGATGCGACGCGGCCGCTGGAGGAGTTCGGCGGGGGTGAGGAGCCGATCCGATTGCGTCTGTTGACCACGCGGGATCCGGAAGCATTGGCCGTGATGCGGCATTCCGCCGCGCACGTGATGGCTCGCGCGGTGATGCGGCTGTTTCCGGGCACGCAGTTGGCGTTCGGGCCGACCACCGGGCACGGGTTTTACTACGATTTCGACCTGGAGCACCATTTGAGCGAGGAGGACTTTCCGCGGATCGAGGAAGAAATGCGGCGGATCGTCGAGCAGGCCGAACCGTTCGAGCGGTTCGAGCTGCCGCGGGAGGAGGCGATTGCTTTCTGCCGCGAACTGGGCCAGGAGCTGAAGGTCGAACACATCCAGACAGGGTTGGCCGACCATGCGACGTTGAGCTTTTACCGCCAAGGGGAATTCGTGGACCTGTGCCGCGGCCCGCACGTGCCCGATGCAGGCAAGGTCAAGGCCTTCAAGTTGCTGTCGGTGGCGGGGGCCTACTGGAAAGGCGACGCCAAGGGCAAGCAGTTACAGCGGTTGTACGGTACGGCGTGGTTCAGTCCGAAGGACCTGAAGGCGTATCTGCAGCAGCTCGAGGAGGCTCGCAAGCGCGACCATCGCGTGATCGGCAAACAGCTTGGGTTGTTCCATCTGTCGCCGGACGTCGGTCCCGGACTGGTGCTGTGGCTGCCGAAGGGGGCGATCGTCCGGTCGATCCTGGAGGACTTCATCAAGCGGGAATTGCTGGAACGGGGCTATCAGCCGGTGTACACGCCGCACATCGGCCGGGTCGAGATGTACGAGACCAGCGGTCACTTCCCGTATTACCGGGACGCCCAATTCAATCCGATTTTTCAGCACGAGGCCGGACAACTGGTGGATGCGTGGATCCAGCGTCTGCAGGCCGGGACGCTCGGTCCGGAAGCGGAACGGCGTCTGGCGGCGGCGGCGGTCGAGCTGGGGTGTCCGTTCCAGGACTGGGACTTGACGGCGTCAACGGAGGAAAAGATCGCCCGGTTGCGGCGGTGGGAACTGCAGCAGGAACGGTATCTGCTGAAGCCGATGAACTGTCCCCATCATGTTCAGATCTACAAGTCGCAACCACGAAGCTACCGCGAGCTGCCCGTACGGCTGGCCGAATTCGGCACCGTGTATCGACACGAAGCATCCGGGCAGTTGAACGGCATGCTCCGCGTCCGCGGCCTCACTCAGGACGACGCGCACCTGTTCTGTACCCAGGAGCAGGTGGAAGAGGAGTTCCGCGCGACTCTGGAGCTGGTGCAGTTCGTGCTGAAGAGTGTCGGGTTGGAGGACTATCGGATTCAACTGTCGCTCCGCGATCCGGACAGTGACAAATACGTCGGCAGCGACGCGGTGTGGGAACAGGCCGAGGCGAGCTTGCGGCGAGTACTGACGGACGCGGGCCTGCCGTTTTCGGCGGAGGAAGGCGAAGCGGCGTTCTACGGTCCGAAGGCGGACTTCATGGTCCGTGACTGCATCGGCCGCGAATGGCAACTGGGGACGGTGCAGCTGGACTACAACCTGCCGGAGCGGTTCGGGCTGGAGTACATCGGGCCGGACAATCAGCCGCATCGCCCGGTGATGATCCATCGTGCACCGTTCGGATCGATGGAGCGGTTCGTCGGGATGCTGATCGAGCATTTCGCCGGAGCGTTTCCGCTGTGGCTGGCTCCCGAACAGATCCGCGTGCTTCCGGTCAGTGACAAGTCGCTGGAATACGCCCGGCAGGTGGAGCGGCGGTTCCGGGACGCCGGTTTCCGCGTGAGCACCGACACACGCAGTGCGAAGGTGAACGCCAAGATCCGCGATGCCCAGCTGGAACGCATTCCGTACATGGCCGTCGTCGGACCGCGGGACGCGGAGCAGGGCGCGGTGTCGTTGCGCGACCGGATCGAAGGCGATCTGGGAATGATGCCGGTGAACGAAGCGATCGCGAAACTGCAGGAGGAAGTCCGCAGCCGGACCGTCCGGCAGGTCGCCAAATCGGCTTTCACGGCGCCGGAAGCGACCGAAAGCGAGCAGTTCGCCTATTGATTTCCCGTGCGAACCGCACGCCTGCCGGATGCCTGTTCTTCTGCGCGTCGCTGTGACGACGGAGCGGCGCTAACCGTCGTCCGAAGGCTCGGGTCCGGTCTCCCGGGAAAGCAGAGCGATCAGGGTGCGCCGAAGCCGCTGGAGATCCTGTTGACGGTGTGCGGCGCTGAGCGAGATCCTCAGTCGCGCGGTGCCGCGGGGAACGGTGGGCGGGCGGATGGCCGGAACGAACAGGCCATGGTTGAACAAGGCCTCGCCGAGCCGGCAGGCGAGTTCGTTGTCGCGGAGGAGGATCGGGACGATCGGTCCGCGCACGTCGTCGGCGACGGGGACGCCGGCGGAGCGCAACGCAGACGCGGTTTCCGCAGAACCGCGGCGCAGACGTTGTCGCAATTGTGGCTCGGTTCGAATCACCTCCAGAGCCGCGCGGGCCGCGGCACAGACGCAGGGCGGCAAGGCCGTGGAATAGACGTATGGGCGGGCGAACTGGCGGAGGTATTCGATCAGCGTCCGCGACCCGGCGACGAAACCGCCCAGTGCCGCGACGGCCTTGCTCAACGTCCCGACTCGCACGGCGATGCGGTCCTCCAGCCCCAGTTCCTCGACGATGCCGCGGCCATGCGGGCCGAAAACGCCGGTGGCGTGCGCTTCGTCGACGATCAGTGTCGCCTCGAAGCGGTCTGCCAGATCGCACAGATCCCGCAGCGGCGCGACGCGGCCATCCATACTGAAGACCGTGTCGGTGACGACGAATCGCCGCCGATAACCGGAGGCGTTCCGCAGTGCTCGCTCCAGCCGGTCCAGGCGATCGTGCCGATAGACCCGCAGCGTGGCTCCGCTCAGCCGGGCGCCGTCGATGAGGCTGGCATGATTCAGCCGATCGCACAGCAGCAGGTCGTCCCTGCCGGCGAGGGCGCTGATCGTACCGACGTTCGCGGCAAAGCCGCTGGGAAAGACCAGGGCGTCCTCGGTGCCCTCGAATTCTGCGATGGCGGCTTCGAGTTCCGCCATGGCCGGCGTTCGTCCGCTGACCTGGGCACTCGCCGTGGCGCCGAGGCACTTCGCAAGTGCCGCGGTGGGATCAACGGTTTGCCGAGCGAAGTCGGACGGCGGCGGATCGCCGAGGACGGATCGGGCCGCCTGCACGACTCGCGGATGGTGGCTGAGCCCCAGATAGTCGTTCCGTGAAAAATCGATCAGCTCGCGGCCCTCGATACGACAGCGCCCGCCGGGCAACGGTTCGACCACGCGTCGCGGACGATACAGGCCGTCGGCGGACCAGTCGGCCAACTCTCGCTCGAGTTGCTGAAACAGCTCGTTGCCAATGGTCATCGGTGAGTGCCTGCGGCCGGTTTGATCGAAACGGGGATCACACCGCGTGGGGTCCGAAGGGGCGATGGCGCCTCGTGGCACGGCGTGGACGCCTGCGCCAGAGCGCGTTCGGAGCGGAACGTTCCGGGCGGTGTTCGGCCACCGACGGGGCCCGGCCGGAACGGGCTGTCCGGCCGGCGCCGGATTCGTGGCGGGGCCCGATGGCGGTCCGAGACGCGGTTTGGCCGCGCGGCGATGCAATCGGTACGGCCGGCATATCCGGACGGCGAAACGGTGCGGCGGGTCGGCCTGTGGATGGTGCATGGCAACGTGGTTGTTGCCGTTCTGAAACAACGGGCGCCGAGCCACGTTGACGCGGTGTCATCGTGACCTATGGTTGAGCACCGTGCAAGGAACGATGTTGCCTCCCAGCAACGACTGCCGGACGGCCGGGCTGCTGCGGCCGATCCGGGCGGCCGGTTGCCGGGGCGTTGCCGAGGGGATCGGACGGCATGGCGCCCTGCGACTGAGGCCGTGGTCGTCCCGCCATGGATCGAGCCGGACCGGCATCCCGGCCCGGCGTGCGGCAAGCACGCTCGCAAGGGAGAGCCGCCGGGACGTGCCCCGGGCACTCGAGGCGAGGAAAAGGCACAAGCATGAGCGAGACATTCAAAGGGTCGTTGCTCGTCGTCGACGATGATCAGCACATCCGTGAGGCGATCGCGGACTATCTGCGGAGTTTGGGCCACCGCACCGAAACCGCCGGTACGTGCCGTGAGGCCATCCGGCGGATGGACGAGTATCCGTTCGACGTCGTCGTCTGCGACGTGAACCTGCCCGATCTGGACGGCTTTCATCTGCTCGAATGGGCCGTGGACAACACGCCGGATACGGCGGTGATCATGCTGACCGGCTATGGGACGATTGAAAGTGCGGTGGAAGCGATCCGGATCGGGGCCTTCGACTATCTGACCAAGCCGCTGATCGACGACGAGTTGAATCTGGCGGTCACCCGGGCCTTGGAGAAGCGCAAGATCGTCGAGGAGAACCGGAACCTGCGGGCTCAGCTGGACGAGCGCTATGGCCTGAACAACATCATCGGCCGCGATTACAAGATGCTGAAACTGTACGACATGATCGAGGCCGTGGCGGACACGCGGACGACCGTGCTGATCCTCGGCGAGAGCGGCACGGGTAAGACGATGACCGCCCGCGCCATTCACCAGCTCAGTTCGCGGCGTGACAAACCGTTCGTGGAAGTGGCCTGTGGAGCCCTGCCGGACACGTTGCTGGAGAGCGAGTTGTTCGGTCACGTGGCGGGAGCGTTCACCGGTGCCACGACCGACAAGATGGGCAAGTTCCTGCAGGCCGACGGTGGGACGCTGTTCCTCGACGAGATCGCCACGGCTTCGCCCAGCCTGCAGGTGAAGCTGTTGCGCGTCCTGCAGGATCGGGAGTTCGAGCCGGTCGGCGGGACAAAGACCTACAAGGTCGATGTGCGGTTGATCCTGGCAACCAACCAGGATCTGGAAGACCTGGTGCGACAGGGGAAGTTCCGCGAAGACCTGTACTACCGGATCAACGTGATCACACTCACGCAGCCACCACTGCGCGAACGGATCGGGGACATTCCGCTGTTGGCCGAGCACTACCTGAAGGAGTTCAACGAGCAGAATGGAAAGAAGGTCAAGCGGTTCGACGATGCGGCCATGCAGGCGATGCAGCGATACCACTGGCCGGGCAACGTCCGCGAGCTGATCAACGTGGTCGAGCGGGCCGTCGTGCTGTGCAAGGGCGATGTGATCACCCTGCAGGATCTGCCCGAAACGCTGCGACGGGACGATTCGACCATCCGCGGCCTGGCGGCGCGCGCCGGAGCCGGTTCGCTGAAGGAAGCGCTGGTCGAGCCGGAGCGGCAGATCATCATCGATGCTCTGGAAGCCAACGGGTGGAACCGGCAGGCGACGGCCAAGGCACTGGGGATCAATCGCACGACGCTGTACAAGAAAATGAAAAAGTACGGAATCTCGTACGAACGCCAGATGATGGGCCAGCTTTGATCCGTTTCCTTCGCTGCGGACGGGCGCCGCGGCGGCGGGAACCAATCGGGCGGGCGGCTGCGGCCGGGTCGAGCACGCTGCCGGGCCGACGACGGTCGAGGCGGTGGCAGGGGATCACCAGTCGAGCGGTTGCTGCCAGGCGTTCTTCAGTTCGTCGAGCGATTCGTCGACGATCCAGGTCTGCCGCAGACCGCGGATCCGCAGGCGGCCGGCGTCGGTCGTCTGTCCCAGCTCCACCACGGGCAGGTCCGCGAATCGTTCCCGCACGGCGTGAAGGTTTTCCGGTGCCACTTCGAGGAGGAAACGGCTGTTGCTCTCGGAAAACAGCAGCGTCGCTTCGTTGCGCAAACCGGTCGCTTCGGCCAGCGGCGTCAGATCGAGTTCGGCGCCGATGGCCCCGGCAAACGCCATTTCCGCCGCGGCAGCGGCCAGACCACCTTCGCTCAGGTCGTGACAGGCCGCCACCAGCCCATCCCGGATGGCATGGTGCGTACTGGCGAAGATCCGTCGAGCCAGTTTCGCTCGGACCCGCGGAACGCGGCCGCCGGATGCACCGGTGACCAGGGCGAAGTGTGTGCCGCCCAGCTCGTCGGCGGTTTCGCCGACCAGCAGAAGGCGGTTGCCGGGCCGTTTGAGGTCCATGGTTACCGCACGATCGACGTCTTCGATCTGTCCCAGAGCGCTGATGAGCAGTGAACCGGGGATGACGACCGTTTCCCGCGAACCGTCCGGTCGTTGGTAGGAAAACTCGTTGTACAGGCTGTCCTTGCCGCTGATGAACGGCGTGCCGTAGGCGAGAGCGATGTCGCGGCAGGCCGTTGCGGCGCGGACGAGTGATCCGAGCGTTTCGGGACGCTCGGTGTTACCCCAGCAGAAATTGTCCAGGATCGCGATCCGCTCCGGGTCGGCCCCCACCGCCACGCAGTTGCGCACCGCTTCGTCGATGGCCGAGGCCGCCATCCAGTACGGATCCAGATCGCCGTAGAGCGGATTCATCCCGCAGGCGACGGCGATGCCGCGTCGTGACTGAAGGTCGGGACGCAACACGGCCGCGTCGCCGGGCCCGTCTTCGGTGCGGCCGACCAGCGGCTTGACCACGCTGCCCGCCTGCACTTCGTGATCGTACTGCCGGATGATCCATTCCTTGCTGCAAACGTTCCACGACCCCAGGATGCGTTTGAGTGTCGGTCCCCAGTCGGTGGTGGTGGCCGGCACCAGCGGTCGTGTCGCCGGTGGCCGGTAGCATGCCTCGCGAACGATCCGCGGGCGGCCGTGGTGAAGGAAGTCCATCGACAGGTCTCCCACCTGCCGACCGTCGTAGAACAGCGCCAGACGGCGGGTATTCGTGAACCGGCCGATCACGGCGGCTTCCACTCCTTCGGCTTCGCACAGTCGGCGGAACGCGTCCCAGTTCTCCGGGGGCAGCGCGAGCACCATCCGTTCCTGGGCTTCGGAGATCCAGATCTCGGTGTAGGACAGTCCCGAGTACTTCAGCGGCGCCTTTTCCAGCCAGACTTCCGCGCCGGTTTCCGCCCCCATCTCGCCGACTGCGCTGCTGAAGCCGCCGGCTCCACAATCGGTGATCGCGTGGTACAGTCCGCGGTCCCGGGCCTGCAGCAGCACCTCCAGCAGCATCTTCTCGGTGATGGCGTTGCCGATCTGAACGGCGCCACCGGACGCGGTTTCACTCTCCTCGGTCAACTCCACGGACGAAAACGTTGCGCCGTGAATGCCGTCGCGACCGGTACGGCCGCCGACCACGACGATCAGGTCACCCGGTTCGACCCGCTTTTCGTGTTTGCCCACCGGCAGCAATGCCACGTTGCCGCAGTAGACCAGCGGGTTGCCGAGATACCGATCGTCGAAGTACACCGCTCCGTTGACCGTGGGGATGCCCATCCGGTTCCCGTAATCGCGGACGCCCGCCACCACTCCCCGGATCACCGCCCGCGGCGGCAGCACCCCCGGAGGCAGTTGTTCATCGGGAAACGTCGGCGGGGCGAAGCAGAAGACATCCGTATTGCAGACCGGTTTGGCGCCCAAACCCGTGCCCAGCGGGTCGCGGATGACGCCGCCGATTCCGGTGTTCGCACCGCCGTAGGGCTCGATGGCGGACGGGTGATTGTGCGTTTCGACCTTGAAGCACACGTCGTACCGCTCATTGAACCGCACGACACCGGCGTTGTCCCGAAAGACGCTCACACACCAGTCCCGCCGGCCCCATTGTCGGCGGAGTGTCTGCGTCGCGGCGAAGATCGTTTCCTTCAGCAGGTTCTCGAAACGCTGCTCGCCGTGTTCGTCGCGGTACACCACCGGCCCGGTCAGGGTCTTGTGCGAGCAGTGTTCGCTCCAGGTCTGGGCGATGGTTTCCAGCTCGATATCCGTCGGTTCGCGCCCCACCTCGCGGAAGTGATCACGGATGGTGTGCATTTCCTGGAGATTGAGGCTCAGGCCGCCTTCGCGGCTGATCCGCAGCAGGGTTTCGTCCTCGGCGTCGCGCAACGGAACGACAATCTTCTGAAACCGGTATTCGCCGCCGACGTGCAGGCGGTGCAGATGCAGCGGGCCGATCACGATGTGTTCGATCGCTTCATTGGCCAGCACGCGACGGCAGAGCCGGGCGAAATCGCGGTCGGAGATATCGTCGTTGATCCAGTACTTGCGGGCGGTGGCCGCGGCGCCGACCTCGAAACCCAGATCCACCAGCGCGCGACGGGTGCTCTCGCCGACGTTGTCGGTCACGCCGGGATGAAACAGCACGTTCAGCAGACGCAGTCCTTCGGGAACGGGCTCGTCCTGCGCCGTTTCCGCTGCGCAGCGCACGCGGTAGCTCTCCACGACGGGATCTGCCAGCAGCTCTTCGGCGGCCCGTTGGACGGCCGGTGCGTCCAGCCGTCCTTCCAGCAGAAACGACCGCGCGGACATCACGCGACGGACGCTCCGCAGCCCCATGTTGCGGGACTCGGCCAGAACGCGTTCAGCCTCCCGGTCGATTTCTCCTTTCGTCGGCCGCACTTCGACTTCCCAGACCGTGACGTCCGGAGTTTTCGTCCGTGTGTTCATCCTCGAGTTCCCCATCAGGGCATTGGAGTCGGAGTGGTGGGCATGCGGCGTTCCCGCGGTCTTCGGCACGACGCGTGCGCGAGCCGTCGTGCAGTCGGCCTTGGCGAGTTCGGCCGGCGACACGCCGGTGGCCGGTCGCCGCGGCGACCGTGCGCGGTGGTTTCGATGCCATCGCGGGCAGCGGCGCGGGCACTGTGGCGGCCGTGGAACCGTCGGGGCGGCGGTTGGTCGCCAGGCTCATGCGTCGTCGGCCGGAGCGTTGCGCTCAGGGGCAGTCGACCGGGATCGCAATGCTTCGAATCTCCTGCGCCGCTGTTCGGCAAGCTTGAGAATTTCACGCAGGCGATCGCTGTCGTTGAACTCCAGCGCAGAGCGGACTTCGCACAGCACGGATTCCAGTTCGCGGATGGCTTCGACGACCTCTTCGCGGTTGTTTTCCAGGATGGCCAGCCACAGGTCGGCGTCGCCGGCGGCGATCCGCGTCGTGTCGGTGAACCCCCCGCCGGCCAGATCGCGGAATGCGTCGTCGACCAGGCAGGTCAGCGCGGCGGCCGCCACGTGCGGCAGGTGGCTGGTGCGCGCCACGATGTGGTCATGCTCCGCCGGCGTCATTTCGACCACGGTGCATCCGAGCCGCTGCCAGAAGCGGCGCACGGCGTCGACGGCCCTCCGCGGCGTCGACGGCAACGGTGTGACCACCGAAACCCGGCCGGAAAACAATTCCGCTGATGCCGCTTCGAACCCCTGGCGTTCCGATCCCGCCAGCGGATGGCTGCCCACAAACACCACGCCGCGCGGCATCACTGCGGGAAGGCTGTGACAGATCGCACCCTTGACGCTGCCCACGTCCGTGATCAGCGCTCCGTCATCCAGGCACTCGGCCAGGTGACGGATGTCGTCGACGATCCGGTCCACCGGTGTGCAGACGATGCCCAGTTCCGCGGCCAGCGGTCGGCGGTCGTCCAGCTCCCGCCACTCGTCGATCAGCCCGGCCTTTCGGGCCTGTTCGAGCCGGCGGGCGCTGCGACCGATCCCGATGCGATGCGTTTCCGGCGCGCGGCGACCGAGCGCCGCCCCCAGCGATCCCCCGAGCAGACCGACGCCCACGATGGCGACGCGCGCGGGAAAAACGACCTCGGCCGACCCGGCGTCGCTGTCGGTGCCCGCGTCGGGTCGCTCTTCGGATCGATCCGGTTGTGGAGATGCGGCGCTCATGACGAGCGGATTGTAAGTCCCCCGCTGCGTTCGTCCACGTCGGCGGGAGGGGCCGTATCGGCGCGGTTGCCGATCGGTCGGGCGGCCCGCGTGACGGAGCACGGGGAGGGGCCGCCGAACACATTGCATGTGAGCGGCTGTGCGGATGGTAGTCGGCGGGCGTGAGAAGCGGCGGGGAGAGCGAGCAGCGGCGGCGGGCGGCCGGGATCGGCGGGGTAATTCTGGGCGAGACGACAGCGGTGTGGACCTGGCCGTTCGGCTCGGCGGGCACCGGCAACGCAGGCAGCCGGCCCGCTCAGTTGCCGCTGCGGGAGTCGGAGAGGAAGCGGGTCATCTCGCTCCGCAGTTCGGCGACGGCCCGCTGGAGGTCGTTCCACGTGGCCCGGAGGTCCGTGTCCTGTTCATCACGGGCCACAGCCTCCAGGCGGAGGGCCCGTTGGACGACTTCTGTGGCGTCGAAGTTGGAGGCGGCTCCTTTCAGCGTGTGTGCGAGCGTCGCCACGGCCGCGCGGTCGCCGCGGGCGACCGCGTCGTTCAGCATCCGCATCAGCCGCGGGTTGTCCTGCAGGAACAGATCAATCAGCTCGGTCAGGAATTCCCAGTCCCCGTCGACGCGGTCGAGCGTCGAGCCGACGTCGAACGTTCGGTATTGGTGGCTGTGCGTCTTCGCCTGCATGATGGTGCTCCCGGAGGTTGCCAATGGCCGCTCCGTACCCGGCCGACGAACGATCACGGTCTTCAAGAATGTGCCGACCCATCCGTGCACAGGTGTTCCTTCGCGGGTGCGCCGCGGTCGCCGGGCAAGTGGTCTGATCCGTGGCCGGGGCGAGCGCAACCCGGGAACGGCGTAATCAGCCGTGTTCGGATTGGGCGCTCGCTGATTCGAGGGTGGTGTACGTTTCTGCGCGCTGCGCGAAGTTTTTCGCTCGACCGCACGCCTGCTGGGCGCAGGCGTTGCCGACAGACGTCATCGACCGATCGGTCGTTTTTTTCCGCACATTCCGATCGTTCGTCAGAGGCCGTCCAACCGGCGCCGTTTCCGCCGGGTCTCTGCGCCGGCCGGATGTCCGAAGGGATATCCCGCCAATGCGGACTATTGTGCACCGGGGAGGCCATGCAATGGATCGCGATCGGATGCACGTGCTTGTGGTGGACGACGACCCGGTGACGGTCCGGCTGATCAGCCGGGCGTTGTTGAACGTCGGTGCGGATGTGACGGCCGCGGACAACGCCGAAGTGGCGTTGGATTTCGTATGCAACGGGGCGTACGACGTGGTGGTCACGGACTGGGTGTTGCCGGGAATGTCGGGCGTGGATCTGTGTCGGGAGATCCGGTCCCGGGCCGGGGAGCTGGGCCGTTACGTCTATCTGATGCTGATGACCGCTCGAGCAGGAAAGCACGGGCTGGTGGAAGCGTTCGAGGCGGGAGCGGACGACTTCATTTCGAAGCCGGTGGACGGTGAGGAAATCCGCGTGCGGTTGCTGGCCGCGCGGCGTGTGCTGTCGCTGGAGCGACGATTGCGGTTTCTGGCGGAGCACGATCCGCTGACGTCGTTGCTGAATCGCCGCACGTTCCTGCAACGGTCGGAGACGGAGTGGGAACGCGCGCGGCGCTACGGCCGGGCCCTGTCCTGTGTGATGATCGATCTGGACCGGTTCAAGGCCATCAACGACTGCTACGGTCACTTTGGTGGCGACGCCGTGTTGGTGAACGTCGCCGGTCTGATTCGTCAGCTCTGCCGCTCCAGCGAGTTGTCGGGACGGTTCGGCGGCGAGGAATTCTGTGTTCTACTGCCCGAGACGGACCGGCGCGGAGCCCTGGCGGCGGCCGAACGGATCCGGCGGGCGATCGCGGCCACGCCGGCGTTCTTCGAAGGGCAGGAAATTCGTGTCACGGCCAGCTTGGGAGTCGCGGAAGCCTCTGCGGAGATGCCGGACCTGAAAGCCCTGATCAACGCCGCGGACCGCGCACTGTTGGATGCGAAGCGGAACGGTCGCAACCAGGTCCGCTGCTTCACCCCGCCTGGACACGCGCAGTTGCCGGAGCTTCGGGCGAACGAGGGGCAGCAAGCCCGGCACCGCAAAGCAGTGCCTGCAGCCGATGAGGCGGCAGGGGTGGGCGACGCCGCCGCAGTGCCCGTCGCGGCACAGCCCCCGGAGTTGTCGCCGGAGGTCGGTGGCATGCTCGCACCAGCCGCCCGGCCGCAATGAGACCGTGGCTGCGATGGCGGCATTCGGGCGATTGCCGTGGTCAGGCGACCGCAGGCCCATATTTCGGCAGCAAGTGAGCGGGGAAACCGGTCGCACGCGCGGTGCGGCCGGTGGCGCATCGCTTGCGGAGCGGTCGTGGTCCGGCAGTGACCGATCTCCGACGACACGGGTGCGAGACGCCACTCGGGGCTGCCCGCCGTGCAGAGATCGGTGAATGCGGGCGCTCGTCCATTTGTTTGTCGTCGTCGGGCTGCGACGAGTGGGCGCGCGGAGTGGACCGTCCGTACTTCGGACACGCCGCCGAATCGTGGGTCAGAAGCGGTCGTAGCGGCCGACGACGGTGATCCCCGATTCGGTGACCGTGAAGCCGCGGCGGCGATCTTCTTCGGGATCCTCGCCGACGACCGCTCCCGGCGGCACCTGAACGCCGCGGTCCAGAATCGCGCGACGCACTCGGGCGTGCCGGCCGACATTCACGCCGGGGTAGAGGATCGAATCTTCCACGAGTGCCCAACTGTTGACACGGACTCCGAAACTCAGGATCGAGCGGCTGACGCGGGCGCCGGAGACGATGGTGCCCGGGCAGACCAGACTGTCGTGGGCTTCTCCGACGCGCGGCTGCGGACCGCTCCGTTCCGACCACACGAACTTCGGCGGCGGAAGCGGAGGGATGTACGTGCGGATCGGCCAGTCCTGGTCGTACAGGTTCAGCAACGGATTGACCGACACGAGGTCCATGTTGGCTTCGTAATAGGCGTCGAGCGTCCCGACGTCGCGCCAGTAAAGCGTCGAACCGGTGTTGCGGTCACGGAACGGAAATGCCTGGACGTGCTCGCTGTCCACCGCTGCGGGGATGATGTTCTTGCCGAAATCGTGCGCACTGGAGCGGTCGGTTGCGTCCTGACAGAGCACTTCGAACAGGTATCGGGCGTCGAAGACATAGATGCCCATCGACGCCAGGCTCATCGCGGGATTGTCCGGCAGCGGGTCCGGATCGGACGGCTTCTCGCGGAACTGCGTGATCCGAAAGCTCGGGTCGACCCGCATGATGCCGAACTGGTGCGCCGTTTCGCGGGGAACCGGGATGCAGCCGACCGTGATCCGCGCGCCGCTGTCGATGTGCGTGCGAATCATCTCGGAGTAATCCATTTTGTAGATGTGATCACCGGCGAGGATCAGGACGTATCGGGGAGCGTACCGTTCGATGGTGTAGATGTTCTGATAGACCGCATCGGCCGTCCCGCGATACCAGTGCTCATCCAGGCGTTGCTGGGGCGGAAGGACGTCGACGAATTCGTCGAGTTCGTGGGAGAGAAACCGCCAACCACGGCTGACGTGGCGATGCAGACTGGCCGCTTTGTACTGCGTCAGCAGAATGATCTGCCGCAGCCCGCTGTTGATGCAGTTGGACAGCGTGAAGTCGATGATCCGATACATTCCGCCGAAAGGAACCGCCGGTTTGGCACGATCCCGCGTCAGCGGCTCCAGACGCGTGCCTTTGCCACCGGCCAGCACCAGCGTCAGCACTCCCTTCATCGTCGCCTCCCCGATTGCGACCGCGGTGTGGACTGCCGGCTGCCGATCGCGACGGACTTTGCATGGCCGCAGACGCCGGCCGCCATCGGCCCGGTTCGGGCGTTGGGCCACCAGCCCCAGGATCGCCGATCGAAGGGCGCCGCGAGGCGATTGACAAGTCCTTCCGCAAACGGCGTTGTGGCCGTGCCGTGCCGCATCACTTCACCACCAGAACGGTGCACGGCGCCAGTGCCGAAAGCTGATACGACAGCGAACCGACGATCCGCTGGACGCCGGCGGTGGACGGCGTACGGGCAGACAACAGCAGCAGATCGGCTCCGTGTTCGGCGGCGAACCGCAGGATTTCCAGGCCCCGCCGGCCGATGAGCACGAATTCCTCGACGTCGATTCCGGTATTTGCGAAGCGCCGGGCGGCGGCGGCCAGTTCTTCGACCGCTCGTTGCTGCAGCGTCTGATAGAATTCGGTCAGTTCGTCGTTTTCGTCGCCCTCGATCGTTTCCACCACGTGCACGAGAGAAATCCGCGCCCCCGATCGACTCGCCAGAGTACGGGCCATCTCCAGCGCCGCTTCGTTCTTGGTCGTGAAGTCCAGCGGCACCACGATGTGGGTGAAAGGCAGGTCGTTCAAAACGCTGCGCTCCTTCCGAGTTTTCCGCCGGTCGCCTCGTGGACTCGAGTCGGGTTGAACCGTCCATTCGGGCCGTCCAACCCGCTGGCCTCCTGCGAGCCGCGCGCCGCGCTCGCGATCGGCAGTTCCCCGTGTTGCTCCCGGCCGCAATCGTCGACGGGATCCCGGGCCCGCCGAATGTCGTATGCTCTTTCGGTCCGGCCGGATCGGCGTGACCTCCCGCCGGCGACACCGTGGTCAATGCCGATTCGGCGTGGCCGGTCTGCGGCGAAGCGGTGGACAGCACGCCGGGTCGCACCAGGTGGCAGCCGCCGGAAGGCGTCCAACGGATTCCGGCGGTGTCCCGTACAGCTGCTCTTCGACCAGCCGGCGGACTGTCCGTGCCAGACCGGGATGTCCGTGCACCGTGGGCACCCGGTCGAAAGCCATACCCAATCGACCGGCCAGCTCCTGCGCTTCGACGTCCAAATCGTAAAGCACCTCCATGTGATCGGAAAGAAACCCGACTGGAACGACGATCACCCGACCGACTCCCTGTTCGTGGAGTGTCCGCAGATGATCGAGGATATCCGGCTCCAACCACGGATCCTGCGGTCGGCCGCTGCGGCTCTGGTACACCAGGTCCCAACGGTCCGATGGCACGCCACACGCCTCGGCGACCAGCCGCGCGGTTTCGGTCAATTGATCGACGTACGGCGATGTCCGGGCCATCGGCAGCGGAATGCTGTGCGCCGTGAACACGACGCGGGCGTCGTGACCGAGAGGGCGTTCGGAAAGCACGGACGCCAATCGATCGGTCCAGGCGCGCACGAATTCCGGATGGTTGAAAAATGGCCGAAGCTTGGTGATCCGCGGGGCATCCGAGCCGACGGCGGCCCGAGCCTGGTCGATGTTTTCGAGGTATTGCCGGCAACCGGAGTAGGAACCGAACGCCGAAGTGACGAACGCCGCAGCGTGCCGAATTCCTTCCCGGGCCATCCGCGCCACCGTGTCCGGCAGCAGCGGGTGCCAGTTACGATTGCCCCAGTACACGGGCAGGCCGATGCCGCAGCGGCGGAATTCCTCCTCCACGGCCGCGATCAGCTCGCGGCACTGCCGGTTGATCGGGCTCACTCCACCGAAGTGGTAATAGTGTTCGGCGACCTGCAGCATCCGTTCCCGGGGCACGTTGCGGCCGCGGAGGACGTTTTCCAGAAACGGAATCACCTCGTCGCGGCCTTCCGGCCCTCCAAAGGAGACGATCAGGAGTGCATCGATCGGGGGGAGCGCTGCCGACTCGGTCATGCGCGGTCCAAAGAGATTCGTCAAGGTGCCCATTCGGTTGCCGGACCACCCGGAACAGGTCATCGGCTCGCAAGCACCTGCGCGTCCCGGGGGACGGAACCGTCGCCGATGCACTCCCCGAGCCGACGACGCGGCGGTGTGTGCCCGGTTCTGCCATTCTGACGGCCGCACGCCGAACTTCAATGCTGCAGCGC
>RFHO01000236.1 GCA_003696385.1 Planctomycetota bacterium
CAACAGTTCCTCCTCATCCAGGCTCGCCGAAGACGCCCCCACTCCCCGCAAGTGCGGCTCCAACTGCTGCAGTTCGCGGCGCAATTCGAACGCCTCCAGCACATCCCGCAGCAATCGCGGATACCGTTCACCACTCGTGGGCCCATCCGCAGCTTCCAGCAGCTCGCCGATGCGTTCGATTTCTGCCCGTCCCTGAATCTCGAAGACGATGCGCCGCAGCTCCGCCCTTTCGACGGCGAGCAGTACGCGTTCCGCGGTGGGGTCATGCCCTTCATCGGCCAGGTCGCAACAGGCGATGAAAACATCCCGCAAGGCTGCGTTCTGAAAATCGTCCGGCCCCACCGCCGTGCGAACCTGCGGCAGCCATTCCGGCGCGGTCAGCAGAATCTCCAGCAACTGGCATTCCAAGCGGTCCTCGCGCGTATCGCGGATTGCCGCCGAAGCTATTCTGCCGCGCTCGGCGGCGACCGTTCCGGAACCGGCAGCGGCAGGGGACGATTCGGCGGGACGACGGTTCGGTCCGGTCGGTCGAGCGGCCGGGAAACTGTGGCGAAGTCGCGCAAGCTGCGCAACGAGGGTCGTTTCGGGAACCTGCAGCCGCCTCGAAACTTCCTGCAGAATCAGCGTTTCACGGGGTGAATCGCGCAAACCGGGAGACTGGGCGAGCGTGCTCAGCATCGCATTGATCACCTGCTCGCGTCCGTGTATCGAGTCGGTGCCGAAGCGGGCCATCTCCGCCTGCAACTTGAATTCCCAAGCCTCGGTGGCCCGATCCAGCAATCCGCGGAAGGCGTCGGCCCCGTTGTCCCGGACGAAATCGGCCGGATCTTTGTCCTCGGGCAACAGCAGGATCCGCAGGTCAACATTCTGAGCCAGGAAGCGAGGCACGGTGCGTTCCGCGGCGGCCCTCCCGGCGGCATCGCCGTCGAAAACCAGCACAACACGGTCCGCAAAACGCTTCAATGTGCTTACGTGTGCGTCGGTCAGGGCCGTTCCCAGGGTGCCCACACAGTTTTCGAATCCGGCGGCATGCAGCAGGATGCAATCCGTGTAGCCCTCCACGACCACCGCCGTCCGGCTGGCCGTGATGGCCTTCCTCGCCAAATGTAAGCCGTACAGCAGGCGGCTTTTGGAAAAAAGCACGCTTTCCGGACTGTTCCAGTATTTGGCGGAATCCGCGGGCGCAGTTGGCAGAACGCGCCCACCAAAGGCAACAACACGGCCCCGCGTGTCGCAAATCGGAAACATCACGCGGTCGACAAAGAAGTCGTACCAGTCGCCGGTCCGGTCGCTCCGCCGTACCAGTTGTGCCGCCTGCAGTTCGTCGGTCGAATACAGTCCCCCGGCCCGCTTCAAGAGCCACCGCCAGTCGTTGGGATGGAATCCCAAGCGGAACCGTTCCCACAGCTCCGGTCCGATTCCACGGTCGTTCAGGTATGCCCGCGCCGGTTGGGCCGCCTCCGCATGCAACAGGCACTGGTGAAACTGTGAAGCCGCCCAGGCCAGGACTTCGCGGAGCCGATTCAGGCGGTTCGCATCTCCGCCCGACAAAGGCCGAAACGTCCGCGGGACCTGCAACCCGGCCCGCTCGGCCAACTGGATCAGGGCCTCGCGGAATCCGACGCCCTCGGTCTTCATCACCCATGAGAAACAATCGCCGCCTTCGTCGCAGACCCAACAGCGGTAGGTTTGCCGGTCGGGATAGACGAACAGCGAAGGATTGTGATCGTCGTGAAACGGGCACAACCCGGCGAACTCACGACCACCGCGGCGTGGCTGCAACGCCACGGATTCGCGGATCAGCTCGACGATGTCCGTCCGTGCCCGGACGGTCTCCTTGAAATGAATGTCCGCCGAAAACCCGGAACCGCTCACGGCATCCGTTCCTTTCGTAAGACGGCGCAGCGCAGCCGCACACACGTTCGAAGACGGCCTGACGACACGACTCCGGCCCCGCACGGCACGGCGTTCGGGTATCGTCGCGAAACGCCGACCCGGTCACTGCGGCGCCTGGGCGCCCGGCCTGGCACGACAGCCCGGCCGACGCTCTTTCCGGCAACGATCAGTCGACCGGCACGCCACTGGCTGAGACCGATCCCAGTCGACCGCCCGTCCGCAGCATCTGCTCGGCCAGATCCAGCGATTCGGCACTCAGCCCCGCCTCCCGCATCGACATCAGCGTGGCATCGATGTCGTAGGCGACGCGGCGGATTTCGATCCGACCGTTCTCGATCACCGCGTACGAACACCGCGGGTCGCCGTCGCGTGGCTGGCCGACGCTGCCCGGGTTGAGCACCGTCTTGTCGCCCAGGTCCAGCACGAATGGTATGTGCGTGTGGCCGACACAGACCACATCCGCATCCACATCGGCCAGACGGTGCGCCCATGTCGCCGGGTCGTCGCGCACGTATTCGTCGAAAGGGTCCCGCGGAGTGGCGTGCACGAGAAAGAACGTCCGGTCGCCCAGTTTCAACCGGCAGGTCACGGGCATCCGGGCGAGATACTTGATGTGCGAAGGTTCCAGTTGATTCCAGTGATGCAACCGCGTCTCCGCGGCCAGCCCATGCAACCCGTGCCGTTTTCGCGGCACGATCCGCTGCGCGACCGCATGATCGTGATTGCCGCGCACCGTGGCCGTCGCCCACTGACGAACCCACTGCAGACACGGCAACGGATCGGTGGCATATTCGACCAGATCGCCGACGAACAGACAGGCATCGAAACGCTCATCGATCGCCCGCAGCGCAGGCCAGTTCGCGTGTATGTCGGCGATCACGAGGATGCGCATCGCGCTTCTCCGGTTGCTCGCACGGCGGCCGGATACGGCCAAGCCGCTCGCAGGTTACGCCGAGACGCCGCCGATGGAAATCGAAGGACCGCAGAGTGCCGCGCAAGTCGGCGGCCGCCCGCACAACGTAGCGGAGGGACGACTTCGTCCGCCAATCAACAATCTGGCTTCGCGACCGACGGTGACGGCAGGCCGGCAGGCCATGGCACCGAAATTCGCCCGTCTTGCGAACACCCTGTGTGTCCCGTAGGGATTCTAACGGTCACCGCTACCGCGTGCGACGACCGCCCGGGCCGCACCGGTGTACAGGCATCCTCACTTCGCCGATTTCCAATCGTTTCCTCATCGCATCACGGCCCCCACTTTCCTTGCCCGACGGCCGGTGGCCCTTCAGAATCCGCGGGAGCCGCAGATGGCCCCTTGGCCACCCTGCAAGAGGCTCCGCCACAACGCAAGGAGATTGCCATGCGACCAGACAAACAGACCGGGCTTGGCCGTCCGGTTCACCGAAACCCGGCCTCCCGCCGATGGCGGGGTGCATCGACCGCACGCGCCATTTTCTCGGTGTTCGCGGCGGCCGCACTCGTTCCGCTTGCCGTTGCTTCGGAAGCAACGGCTGCCGACAAGACCATCTCCCGCCCGAACATCGTAATCGTACTCGCGGACGATCTGGGATACGGCGACGTTCAGGCCTACAACCCGCAGTCACGGATTCCAACACCGCACCTGAACGCTCTGGCCAACAGCGGGCTGACCTTTCTGGACGCCCACACACCTTCCGCCGTGTGTACGCCGACGCGATACGGCCTGCTGACCGGGCGCTACTGCTGGAGGACGCGGCTGAAACGCGGTGTGCTGAACGGCTATGGAGAGCCGCTGATCGAGCGCGATCGAATGACGATCGCCGACTTCCTGACCGACGCGGGCTACGTGTGCGGCGTGGTGGGCAAATGGCATCTGGGGCTGGGCTTCGTGCGCGACGAATCGGGCACGATCGACTACGGCAGGCGGATCACCGACGGCCCGGCCGAACATGGTTTCGCCTATTCGTACATCATCCCGGCGTCACTGGATTTCCCGCCCTATGTCTTCATCCAGAACAACCGCGTGACGACGTTGCCCACACTGCGACAAAAAGCGCAGAAGTTTCCCCGATTCGTGCGCCAGGGACCGCGGGCACCGGATTTCCGCTTCGAAGACTGTCTGGACCGACTGACCGACCAGGCCGTCGGCTTCATCCAGCGTCAGGCACGGAGCGGGAAACCATTTTTCCTGTACTTCGCCCTGACGGCTCCGCACAAGCCGGTCTGGCCGCACCCCCGATTCCGAGGCCGAACGGCCCTGGGCCCCTACGCCGATTTCGTCGTGCAGGTCGACGCCACGGTCGGGCGCGTCCTGGAAGCCCTCCAGGCTGCCGGCGCCACGGACCAGACTCTGGTCATATTCACCAGCGACAACGGCTCGTACATGTACCGCCTGTCCGCGGGAGCACGCGACCACGTCGACGACCCGACCGTGCAGGGATACCGGCCGGAGCACCACCGGGCGAACGGACCGTTGCGGGGCACGAAGGCCGACATCTGGGAGGGCGGCCATCGCGTGCCGTTCATCGTCCGCTGGCCCGGCCACGTCACCGCTGGTGAGCGGACCGATGCAACCATCTGCCTGACGGACGTTTTCGCCACCGTGGCGGACATCCTGCAGCGGCCGTTACCCGACGGCGCCGCACCGGACGGTTTCAGCTTCCGGAGCGTGCTGCAGGGGCGTCCGTCCGAATTCCACCGACCGCCGGTCATCCATCACTCCGTCGCTGGAATGTTCGCCATCCGCGACGGGCGATGGAAACTCGTGCTCGGCAACGGATCGGGAGGCCGCGAAAAGCCGCGCGGCCAGCCGTTCACCCGCCCCTACCCGCTCTTCGATATGCAAACGGACCTGGCCGAAACCCGCGATCTGTCCGAACAGCACAAGGACATCGTTGAGCGGCTGGAGTCGCTCTGCGAACGGATCCGCCAGGCCGACGGAACGCGAACGGTGTTTCCCGGTCGCAATACGGTGCGCGGACCATCGAACACACCGGACCGATGAGCTCCGGATCCCACAACCGGTGCAGCAGGCCTCGGACGATCGGAGCGCCGGATTCGCACCGAGCACAGACACCAGCAAGCGGAGGTGGATGGGAATCGAACCCACCAAACGCCTTTTCAGGCGTTTCCACGGGTTTGAAGCCCGGGGCGGTCACCAGATCCGCGTACACCTCCGAACACACGACTTGGCACGGCCCGGCCGCGGTGCTCGGGCGATTCACCGAAACAGCCACTGAAGCCATCGAACGAATGTCACGCCGTGCAGTCGCCGCGGTGCGTAATCATTGCGATCGACGCGCACCGGATCAACGGAGCGCCACTCCGCGACCGTTCGGCACCGGTTCTGGCCGCAGACCGGAGGACACCCCGGCGAGTTGAGTGCTTGCGTAGCGATCGGAATTGTTGCGAGTGATTGCATGGCCGCCGGCGATTGACGCTGAGGGGCAGACGACTGCAGCAAACACTGGGAGGGTGTCAGAAGCGATGACGGAAACGTGCCGCGTCGATGGACGAACAGCGGACGAACTTCGGCCCGTCCGGATTCAACGTGGTTTTACCGACGCCACCCCCGGGAGCGTGTGTATTCGTGGCGGCCGGACGGTCGTGCTCTGCACGGCGGCCGTCGAAGAATCCGTGCCGCCGTGGAAGCTCGCCGAAACATCGGCCGACGAAGAACCGACCGGTTGGGTCACTGCGGAGTACGCCATGCTTCCGGGCAGCACGCAGCCCCGCAAGCGTCGGGAGCGGACCAAGGTCGAAGGGCGGACCAGCGAAATCCAGCGACTGATCGGACGCAGCCTGCGCGCGGTGGTGGACTTCGCCGCCTTGGGCCCCCGAACGATCATCGTCGACTGCGATGTGCTGCAGGCGGACGGCGGCACGCGCACCTTGAGCATCACCGGCGGGTTCGTCGCCCTCGTCGACGCTCTTCGCTCGATCGATCCGGAACTGCCCCGGCGTGCGTTGCGGGATTCGGTGGCGGCCGTCAGTGTCGGAATCGTCGGCGGTCAACCGATGCTCGATTTGCAGTACGCCGAAGACAGCGAAGCCGATGTGGACTGCAACGTGGTGATGACCGGCAAAGGCGGCTTCGTCGAGATCCAGGGCACCGCCGAAAAACAGGTGTTCAGTCGGACGGAACTGGATGCGATGCTCCGACTGGCTGAAAAGGGCATCCGCGAGCTGACACGTCTGCAACGCGACGCTTTGGGCGAACACTGGCCGTTCAACCAGGCCCCACGCGGCGAGTGACGGGGACGGCGACCGACGTGTCTCAGGGCCGCTGAACTCCCCAGTTGGGCGCTTTCCGCACCGCTTGACACGACCGCTTGCAACGAACATGATCAGCGCCGCGCCAAAGGAGCCCCTTGCACCCGTTCCGGGCCCCCCGCAGCGGGTTCGTATGGGCGCCTTCCTGGCATACGGTGGAATCGGCACGGATCCATTGCGTCCATTCGTTCGACCTCCGCGGCACATCGGAACCGGCAACACGTCACCGTCCGACAGTGCAGGTCGGTGTTCGTTGAGATGCGCACGGATGTCGTTGCGATCGTCGCTGGCTCTGGGTCCGCTTTCACGGCTCTGCCCGGCGGTCGTCGGCTGGAGAAGTCACTCGACACAACCTCTGATTGCGGGACTACGGACATGGCTGCACCCCGTCGCTTGGAAATCGAGACCATCGGCGATGTCACCGTGGCGCGATTCGCCGACAAAAAGATCCTGGACGAAGGCAACATCCAGATGATCGGCAATCAGCTGGTCAGCCTGATCGACGAAGACGGTGTCCGCCGACTCATCCTGGATTTCAGCAATGTGGAGTACCTTTCCAGTGCGGCGCTGGGCAAGCTGATCACGCTGGACAAGAAAATGAAGGCGAACAAGGGAAAGCTGCGGCTGTGCAGCATCCGGCCGGAGATCTACGAGGTGTTCGAAATCACCCGCCTGAACAAGCTGTTCGACATCCGCAAGGACGTCGATGACGCATTGGAAGGATTCTGACCCTCCGTGCCACCGGCTGTCCGGTGGCGCCGCGTACGCTTCCGCAGGAACAGGAAGCACAAGGATAGCCAGTCACCAGGGAGGAAGTCAGGAAGCCAGCACCCGTCGACCGGTCATATTGCCAGCGACGGCCACGAGTGTGACCGTCGGTCATCTCGTCTGACGAATGTCTCACCGATGAATCGTACCGTCCGACATCGAGATCGGATCGTCATCCCCAGTGACACCGCGGCAGGACGCCAGGTGCAAGAACAGATCATATCCCTGCTGGAATCCGAAGGTTTCTCGGCGCGGGACGTGTTCGGCGTCCGACTGGCCCTCGAGGAAGCGCTGGTCAACGCCATCAAGCACGGGAACCAGATGCGGGAAGACAAATCGGTGACGGTCGAGTGGATCGTCACCACCGACGACGTCACCATCTCGATCGAAGACGAAGGTCCGGGATTCCGTCCGGAAGAAGTACCCGACCCCACCGCCGAAGAAAATCTCGAAAAACCCGGTGGCCGGGGCATCATGCTGATGCGCTCGTTCATGACCTCCGTCGAGTACAACGAACGGGGCAATCGTGTCACACTCGTCAAACGCAAGGAATCCGCGGGCGAGAAGGCCACCGAGAGCTCCTGACGTTTTGCTGAGCGACGTTCGGATCGCCGGCCGCCCCTGAGCGTTTTCCGACCGACGTTCACCGACGTTCCGGGATCGTTGACGTCCGCCATGGTCCGCGCGGGCGCACGTTGCGTGCGTGAACGCCGCCCAGTCACGCGATCCCCGCCCGCCTACCGCGACGCCCACCACCTCCGTTTGCAGTCGTCGCAGCCGGTTCGGCCGATGCCCGGCCACCTTCTTCCCCCACGTGAACGGTTCCGCACGACGATCCTCGCCCGTGGACCGCGTGGCTCTGTCAGATTTTCGCGGCCGACCGTGTAAAAGGTACGCGTTGGCCGCACCGGACCACCGACGCCTTCTCCGTGTCGGCGTACGGCGGTCCGCACCGCGTCGGCCACATCGCTCGCGCCCCCGGCTGCGCGTCGCGCGGTCCGGCCGCGAGGTGCGGAGCGACCGGCATCGATCGGTGCTCGGCCGCCCGCACGGTCCGCGTACTCCCGTAAAGCGAGGATCGAGGCCCATGACCGAACCGCTCCAGCCCCACAATTCCATCGGCTCCGAAGACTTTCCCGAAACGCTGGGCACGATCACCGTTCCCTTGGCCGGCGTTCGACATCATCGGGCAAAAGGGGCCGCCGGCGAACGGCCGCGCGTGGTCCGGGAACCGGACAATCCACACGACGCCAACGCGATGCGCGTGACGAACGCCGAGGGCGAGCCGATCGGGTACGTGCCTCGCGAAGACGCGAGTTTCCTGGCCCCACTGGCGGACGGCGAAGTCGTGACTTGCCAGGCCGAAGCCCTCGACATGGCGCCCGATCCACGGCGAAACCGCCGTTCGAAACGTCTCGCCGTCCGTTTGCGGATCGGTCAGGGACCGAACGTGTCGGAGCTGTTCGCCCCGCCGCTGCCGGACCAGTCCCCGCAGGCCCTCGTTCATCAACTCGTCCTGAGAACCTTTCGCGACCTGCCGGGCGGGGAAATCGGCCGTCGTGCAGTGGAGGCGGCCCAAGCAGCCGCAGCGGCCTTTGGAGAGCGAATACCGGCGGCGACGCGGTTGCTGGCTCGACTGCTGCAATCCCGCCTGGAATTTCGGCAGCGGGAACAGGCACGGCTGCACGCCGCCGCGCTCGCCGAACGGTGTCGCACGTTGCAACTCGGTCAACCGGTTCGCCATGGCGAAATCGTCTTCGTCCCCGTGCTGGGACCGCGGAAGTGCGCCATCGACCATGAGCTGATCGACGAAGCGGTGCGGTGCAAACACGCCGTCGTCGGCGAGGTCGCCTCCGGACCAACTGTCAATCGGGTTCATGTCCGAAACGTGGCGGACAAACCCATTCTCGGCCCGCAGGGCTGGATGCTGCTGGGCGCCATGCAGGATCGTGTGCTGGCGACTTCGGTCGTCCTCGAACCGGGTGAGGAAGCGGACGTGCCGGTCTGCTGCGTCGAAGCGGGACGCTGGCACGGCAGCACCGGGGGTTTCGCCGGTCACAAGGCCGCCCCGCCCAGCGTCCGCCGCCGGCCGTTGTCCAAGTTGGTCGCCGACGGTGCCGCCGGCGCCCAGGCGGCGCAACACGCCGTCTGGGATTCCGTCCGCGAACTGTTGGGGGCCGTCCATGCTCTGACCCCTACCGGGTCGTTGCACGCCGCATATCAAGAGCTTCATGACGAACTGGAACGCGAACGGTCGGCCATCGCGCTGCCCGACGAGACGTCCGGCGTCATCGTGTTCGCGGGTGGTGAGTGGATCGGCATGGATCTGTTCGCCGATGCCGACACCTTCCGCCGCGCCGCTCCGTCACTGTTGGACGGCTACCTGCTGGAGAGACGGTACGTCCGGCGCGGGAGCCGCCGCCGGAAGGAATCGCGGCGCAAACGGACGGTGGACGAAAGCGACCGTGAGCGCGCAGCCGCAGCGGACCTGCTGCAGCACGTGGCCACCGCGTTGTTGCAGGAAGACCGCCCGGTCCGCCAAAGACTGACCACACCGGACGAACACACCGTGTCGATCAGCATGACCAGTCCATTCGCGGACAACGAGGAGCTGGTGGCGACGGCCGTCGGAGTGCGGGACGAAGTGCTTCACTTCACGGCATTCGCAGCCCCGCAGGACGAAACGGCGGGACGGTAGTGCGCCGCGACAGTAAACCCGTCCTTCAGCGGCGGGGCTTTTCCATCGACCGGCGAACGTGAAGCCAGCGTCCCCCTGTCTCTGGCGACCGCCCAGTGCGAAAAGCCCGTGGAGCCCGACGCAAGTCGCAGCCGGCGGGGACGCTGCCGAATCCAAACGACTGCGCACAGATCTCGGTGGCGTTCCCGCAGTCCGCGTTGCCCACCGCGCCGCTCCGGTCACGGATATTTGGCGGCGTGTTCACGCCGTTTCCCTCTGGCACACTCGCGATCCGGCCGGCAGGCGTTACGATGTCTGGTGAAAAAGAGCTTGTGCCGGAGCGGCCAGTTCCCCGGTCCCGGTCTCTGCTGCTCGTCGTGCTTCCCTGTCTGACGGCCGCCGATGTCTTCGGAATCCGCCAACAATCCGACGCCGCTCGTACAGCGCCGCCCCCCGCATTCCGCCCCGCTGCGGTCATCGCCGGACCGCGCCGCGCTGACGTCGTTGCTGTCGAACGAGACGTTGTCGCGGCTGGAGCGACTGCGACTTCGGCCGCGGCGTCGCCAGACGAACCGCACCCAGGGCGAGCATCTCAGCGGCAAGGGTGGCAGCAGCATCGAGTTTTCCGACTTCCGCGACTACGTCCCGGGTGACGACGTGCGCCATCTGGACTGGAACATTTTCGCGCGATTGAATCGGCCGTACATCAAGCTGTTCCAGCACGAAGAGGAAATGCACGTCCTGGTGCTGCTCGACGGCTCCGCGTCGATGCTGTTCGGCGACAAGCTGGCGGCGGCGCAACGGCTGGCAGCGGCGTTCGGAGTAATGAGCCTGTTCGGCGTGGAGCGGCTGAGCATCCACGTCTGCGGAGAAAAGGAAGGCCCACTGCGCACGTTGCCCCCCTGCCGCGGACGGGTGAACCTGACACGGATGCTGCGATTTCTCGAAAGTGTCGAAGGAGGCGGGACGCAGCGGATCGACGAAGCGATCGAAGACGTTCTCAAGACGCACCGCGGACGGGGCATCGCCGTCGTGCTGTCGGACTTCCTGACCGCTGGCGACCTGCGACGCCCGTTCAATCGGCTCTACAGTGCCGGTCTGGAGCTGATGGCGATTCAGATTCTGGCCCCCGAAGAGATCGATCCGGACATCGCCGGCGACTGGCGGTTCGTGGACGCGGAAACGCAGCAAACACTGGACATCTCTTCGGCTGCGGAATTGCTGGGGCTGTATCACGAACACAGACAGGCGCTGGAACGGTTTCTCGAGTCCGAATGCCGCAAGCGGAATGGCCGGTTCCTTTCGATCGCCAGCGATGAGCCGGTGGAAAGCGTCGTGTTCGACAAACTGCAACGTCAGGGTTGGATTCGATGAATACCCCCGCGTTCGCCGCGCCGTGGTACGCCTGGCTGCTGCTGCTGCTGGTGCCGCTGGTGGTGTTCTACTTTCTCAAGCTGCGACGGACGCGAAAGCTGATCCCCTCGCTGATCCTGTGGCAACAGGTGCTGAACGACCGCCGCGTCAACGCGCCTTTTCAGAAATTCAAACGGAATCTGTTGCTCCTGCTGCAGATTCTGCTGTTGCTGTTCTGCATTCTCGCCGCCATGCAGCCGTACATCGAAGCGGACGGCGAACGAGCCGAGTTCATCCCCGTCGTGGTCGACGTTTCCGCCAGCATGGCGGCGGTGGAGCAACCGGGAGGTCCGACGCGACTGGAGCTGGTGCAGCAACGGCTGCGCGCCATCATCGACAATCTGCTGCCTACCCAACGTCTCGCGCTGATTGCCGTGAGCAACACCGCGAGGCGATTGACCGAGTTCACCGACAACAAACGGGTACTTCGGGCGGCGGTCGACGGGCTGCGGGTGGACGAAGTCCCCAGCCGGCTCGAAGAAGGGCTGCGACTGGCCCAAGCCATGGCCCGGGTGCGACGCGTGCGACGGGTGTTGCTGTATTCGGATGGCAACGTTCCCGAACGCATCGACTTTGCACTGCCTTTCGAAGTCACTTACGAACAAGTGCCACCTGCGAAAACGAACATCGGCATCACTTCCCTGTCCGCACGGCGAACGAGCCTGACCGAATGGACGCTGTTCGTACGGGTTGCCTCCGCCGTCGGAGACTCCGCCAGCGGCCGACTGCAACTGTGGCGCGACGGCGAAAAAACGGCCGAAGACAGCTCCGTACTGGACGCCGGCGAGGGAGAACGCATCCTGTTCCCTCTGACTGCGGACGCCGCCACTCGAGTGGAAATCCGCCTGGTTCCGGAAGGACACGACGCCCTGTCCGCGGACAACCGCGCGTTTCTCGACCTGCCGGCCCCGCGACCGTTGAACGTCTACTGTCCTCCCGCCCTGACGACCGCCCGGCACGCTCTGGCGGCCGTCGAGGGGATTCGGCTGTTTCCGAACGATCGCGACACACCGCCGCTCAGCTACGACCTGCTGATCAGCGATGATCCGGCGGACGGCGAGCGTCCTGCATCCGTCCGCCTGTTCGTCGGCTTCGAAACACTCCCGCCCGCCGCACGCAACCTTCTGCGCATCGCCACCGAACCGGACGAATTCGTCGACTGGCGGCGAACACATCCGTTGTTGCAGCACATCCGTTTCTATCAGGTCCAGCTCGCCGACAGCATCGGCTATACGGACGGCAAACAGGCTGCCGATATGGAGCAGGCGGGGTTCTCCGTATTGGCCGAAGGACGCCACGGACCGTTGATCCTGGCACGCGACAGCGGCGACGCCCTGACATTCTGGTTCACTTTCCATACCGACCGCAGCACCTTGCCGTACCGTGTGGGTTTTCCGCTGTTGATCAGCAACGCCGTAGACATCGCCCTGAAGCGGGCCAATCTTTCGGAGTCCGTCGCGCTGACGACCGGAACGTTGCCCCCGCTACTGCTGGACCCCGACACGGAATACACCGTGGTCGGTCCCGACGGCCACAAACTCACCGTCCGCAGTGACGCCAACGGCACTGTGCCGTCCGTCCCGGCACCACGCGTGGGCTACTATGAGTACCGAACCGGAACGACCGTCGCCAAACGCGTTGGAGCGGCTCTGCTCGATGCCCGCGAAACGTCGTTGAACGTGGTGGACGCATTGCAGTTCCGGGAGACGCGTGTCGAGCAGGCCACGGACAACCCGGCTGTCCAGGATCGGAACCTGTGGTCGTCGTTGGCCGCCGTCGCCCTGATCCTCCTGTTGATCGAGTGGTGGTACTTCCAACGACCGCCGGCCGTGCACAATCCGGCCGCCTAGCGGCACACCTGCACCGCGGCGGCTCCCGGTGATGGCAAAACGACCGGCGGGGAAACCGGTTGCGGCTGCGAACGGACCGCGACGTGCCATCACCGGATCACAAGCACATTCCGGGTAAACTGCACCCTGTCCGCGTTCCGCGATTCCGTTCCGGACGGCCGCGCGACGAACCGCAGTTTGGAAACCGGTCATGGCAGATCCAGCTCTGGTCGCAGCGCTGAAAGACGTCGTACGGGCGCACCCCGAGGGCACCGTACTGGAACTGCAGGCACAGCCGCGTGCCCGGCGCAACGGCCTGGCGGGCGTGCATGCAGGGCGTTTGCGCATTCAGGTGACACAGGCACCGGAAAAAGGCAAGGCGAACGCTGCACTGCTGAAGCTGCTGGCACGGGAACTTGCTGTGCGGCGATCACAGCTAGAATTGATCGGCGGTGAGACGTCGACGCAGAAACGCATCCTCGTGCGGGGACTGACCGTGGATGCCGTCTCGGCTCGCCTCGTGGAACGGCTTGGCGGACGGCCGGGCTGAACCAGATCGGCCGAACACCGGCCTCTGGCCCACTGAAAGTTCCGTATCGGCTGCGGTTTGATGGTTCGCATCGAGTTTCTGGGACTGGCACGCGTACGATTCGGTCAAACCGTCTGGGAGTGCCCGGCGCAGAACGTGGCCGAACTGATCGCCCGGATGCACTCCCGATTTCCGCAGGCGCTGCCGACCGAGCAACTGCCCGCGCACTGGCTTTTGTGCCGCAACGGCCGCGAGTTCCTCCGTTCGCCGGAAGAGCGCTTGAACGACGGGGACTGCATCCTCGTCCTGCCGGCGGACGCGGGCGGTTGAGAGAAGACTCCGGCGTGCCCTGTGCTCTGAGAGTCGACGGCGATCCATCCCATCCGCGAGCGACCGGACTGCTCTGCGAAAACCGCCCCGTCTGGGTACCACGATGAATCCCGACATTTCCGCAACGCCCATCCAGGACAGCGCTTCACAGGCCCGTTCCGCACGTCGCAGCCGGCGACGAGCAACCCGATGCCTGTTGCGGCGGTTGCGACGAGCGTTCTCATGGGCATGGCCCTCCCTTGCTGG
>RFHO01000024.1 GCA_003696385.1 Planctomycetota bacterium
CCGCGACTGTACGCTCGCCGCGCTCCCTCCCTCGCGAACCGCGTCGTTGGTTCGTTCAATCTCCCGCTGCCGCATCCGTCACCGCCGCAGAGGACTGCGCCGCCTGTGTGGCTTGCGTTCCTGCGACCGTGTCGCGTCCGTGTCGGCGGGGATCGCGGAGAAACGCCAGCAGGCCGGCGCCCGCCAACATCACGCACGTGGCCTCGAGGTACGCTACGGTGGGAGACACCTGAAACAGCGGTATCCCGACGACCGGGGCAACGATGCGAGCGATCGAAGACATGCTCTGCGCCACCCCCAGCATCTCGCCCTGCTCGTGCCGCTCCGCCGCCAACGACACCAGCGCCTGCACTGACGGCGTGATCGCGCCGAACCCCACGATGCACACCGGCAACACCGCGAACAAAGGCCACACGTCGCGCAAACTCTGCTCGCGCTCGACACCGCCGTCGGGCAAGCAGGCGAGCGTCGCGACGACGCCCACCGCCATCAGTGCCGCTCCGGCAATGGCCATCCGTTTTTCGCCCACCCGCGGAATCAGCCGTCGCACCAGCAAGCCTTGGGCCAGAGTCAGCACGAAGCCGATGTAGGCGAAGACCAGGAAATTCTGGCGATCCGGCAGCCCCAGCCGCTCGGTCAGCAACGGAAGCGTGACCTCGAACTGCCCGAACGCGAAGACCGACAGAAACATTGTCACGATCGCGATGGCCAGCGCCGGCCGCCGGAACGCCCGACCGACCCCGCCCAGCCGCAGCCATCCGCGCGGTTCGCCCGTTCGGCCCCGCAACTCCGGCGCGAGTGATTCGGGCAGCCACACCGCCGCCAGACACAACGCCAGCGTCGACAGCCCCGCCGCCAGGTACCCGGGAGCCGGCGACGGCGGTGCCTCCAGCGAATCGGGCACGAACACGGCCCCAAGCAGCGGGCCGAAGGTGAAGCCGACGCCGAACGCCGCGCCGATCATCGCCATCCCACGGCCGCGTTCTTCCTCACTGGTGCAGTCCGCGATGTACGCCTGAGCCGTCGGAATCGTGGCCGCCGCCAACCCGCCGCCAATCCGCGACACGAACAACCACGCCAGAGCACTGAGCCCAAGCCAACGGCCGCTCGGCCCCAGCTGCGTCGCAAAACCGAACAGCCCGTAGAACACCGCCGAACCGGTCAGGCCGATCATCAGCACCGGTCGCCGCCCGATCCGATCCGACAGCCGCCCCCACATCGGCGAACAGAGAAACTGCATCAGCGAAAACGACGCCAGCAGCAAGCCCAACATCACGTCGTGGGCACCGAACGCCGTGCCGTAACGCGGCAGCAATGGCAGCACGATGCCGAACCCCAGAAGGTCGATCACCACGGTCAGAAATGCCAACCCCATGGCCACGTGACGGCTTCGCTTGTCCATCGCTCACTTCATCCTTCCGATGCCGGTTCGCCTTCCACACCATCGGTCCGTACCAGCCGCCGTCGGATCCATGACACCACCGCCGCCGGATCGGATCGGGGCAACACCGGGACATCGACTGCCGGCGGTTCGTCCGTCACCAGCAGGTCCACCGGCACGCCCTGCGCCGCCAACGGTGGCTCGCCGGACGCCGGACGCCAGACCTCGATCCGCGCCGCCCGGGCACGCACGTCCCCTTCCACCAGAATCACGTCGCAGTCGGCGAATTGCGACTGCAGCGCCCGGTAGACCGCGTCGGTCGGTTCCTCGCGCCGCGGCCGAAAGGTGGCGATCATGTTCCGCGCCACGATGGCCACGGCGGCGGCCCCTGCCGTTCGGTGCCGGTGCGAATCCTTGCCCGGCACGTCCAACTCGTGCGCGTGGTGCGTGTGCTTGATCGTCGCCACACGCAACCCCTGGTCGCTCAGCAGACGGACCAGTTCCGCGATCAGGGTCGTCTTGCCACTGTTCTTGCGTCCGATCACGTGCACGCGCGGCGGACACATGGCAATCCTTTCAGCGACTTCGCCGACCAGCGATCCGTTTTGAAGACGAAATGCACGGCCCGCCGACGTGCCGTCCGCCGGAGTGCGACGGGGACCGACGGCGGCTCGCAGCGTCCTGCGCCGCGGATTCGGTCTGCTCCGCCTCTCGTCCCCCTCTCGCACGGTCCGCTAAAGAGGTCCGCCAAAGAACGGATGGTAGCAGCCGGGCGGCCGACACACACCGTAACCGCCCGCCATTTGAATTCGCATCCGATGACGCATCGGTTCTCGGACGCAGACGCGGGCCACGGATGGGACCCCGGGGCCCCCGAAGACGCCTCGCAAGGCCGGTTCAGACCGCCCGCCGCCACCTCACCGTACAGTGGCCGCGCAGGGCATCCCACAGGGCGGCCAGAGTGACGGCGTTCAGCGTGACGAACATCAGTTGCACGGCACAGCAACGTGACGACCGGCCCGCCCGCTGGAGCCCCCAGCCGACAGCCGCCGACGCATAAAACACCCCCTGCAGAACCAGCAGCAGACGGTACAACGGAACGGCTGCCAGCGCCGCGCTGGTGCACAACGCCGCGATCAGCAGCACCGGCGAAGCCAGCCGGGCCAGCTTGTGGGAAACGAATTCCCACCACAGCGGATTCTTCCACGGCAACAGCCACCGCGGTCGCAACCACACCAGTTGTGCAGCACCGGCGATCGTTCGCCGCTTGCGGATCGCCTCGGCGCGACAATCGGTGCTCGGCGTGTCCCACGCAATGGCATCCGGCACGAAGACGCACCGATACCCCTGCTCCACCGCCTGCATCGGGATGACCACGTCATCGAGAATCGTCTGCGGGGGAATCGGACGGAACAGAGACTTTCTCATCGCATACAGAGCCCCCGTGGCGCCCGGTACGCCGCGGAAGCCACTTTCGTTCCGACGGATCCAGCGTTCGTACGACCAGTATGCCCCGACGCCACGTGCGGCCACCGTGCGCTCCGTCTCCGCCGGGCGAAACCGCAGCTCGCCGGACGCCACGCCGACCGTCGGATCGCTCAGTGCGGCCACCAGCCGCGCAATGGCGTCGCGCTCCAGTTCCTGACGCACGTCCACGAACACCACGATGTCGCCCGCGCAGCGCGGCACGAGATCATTCAGCACCGAGGCTTTGCCGCGCCGTTCCCGGAACTCCACCACGCACACGCGCGGATCGTCGACCGATCGAGCGGCGGCCACCGTGCCATCGGTGCTACCATCCGAACCGACCCACACATCGACCAGCTCGACATCACGCGACGCCAGCAGGTTGCGAAGCTTCTCCGCGATACGCTGCTCTTCATTGTGCGCAGCGATCACGACAGACACGGGCGACGCGTGCACTTCCTCTCCGGTATGCGCCCGCCGCGGGCGGAAGCGCGCCATCAGCCACACCAGCAGCGGATAGCCCACATAGATGTAGAGCAATCCGCCACAACAGCCCCAGAACACGGCCTGCGCAATCTGTCCCCACGGATGAGGCATCATCGAGGCACCTCCCGCACGGCCCGGTCGGCCGCACACATCCGGTTCGCAACGGACCGAACCGGGCCCGGCGCGGCGCCGGCCGCCGTGCCGGTCGAAAGCGTTTCCGGCCCGCAACCACGAGAACGGCCGATCGCCGCACGCGGGCGCTCGGCACACCGCGACTCTGCCAGCAAGTCGCCCATGTCCGCTCCATCGGGGCGTTCGCCCAGCAGTCGCGTCCGGATCGCCGCGTACAGCTCTTCCCCGACCAGCCGCCGCACGCCGCGGCGAAACGCATACGCGGCGCGCGCGCCGAGCAGACCGCCGCGCACGAAGCGCTCGACATCCGCCGCCGTCGTGCCACACGTGATCGCCACACGCCCGAAAACCTGCAAATCGCCTTCCGGCGGTGCCGTCCGGCGACCGGATCCGGGCCGCTCCGCGCGGTCGCTCGCCGGACGACCGTCGGGAATGCCTGCCTTGCACTTCAGCACGTTGCACCGCGGAACGGAGGTGTACACAACGCGGTAGCCACATTCCGCGGCCGCTTCGCGCACGCGCCGGTCGGTCGACCCCCCGGGCACGCTCATCGCAACCACGGGCCGACCGGTGAGGTCTTCCAGACGCCGCTTCGACGCCGAAAGTTCCTCGCGCAACCGTCTACCGGGCAGCTCTGCCAGCGGGGCGTGTGAAACCGAATGCGCTCCGATGACGAATTCCCCGAACTTCAGCGAACGCAAAGCGTGCTCGCCGACGAACAGCGGATGGCCGATCAGACCGGTGGTCACGAACACCGTGGCTTCCCAGCCGTGCTGCCGCAGCACTTCCGCGGTGTACTCGAATCCCCCGGCCCAACCGTCGTCGAAGGTCAACTGCACGGCGGGAAGCCCGCCGCCGACAGCCCCTGGACGGGCCGCGCCGCTTGCCGCGGTCGATTCGCCGAGCACTTCGCTCAGCGTCATGCAGCGGGCGCGGGAAACCAGAACGTGCATGTGTTCGGCGAAACACTCGGGAGTGACGAAGTATCGTGTGACCGAGCGGCTCAACGGCCCCCACTCCGGCCGCGGCAGTACGTTGTGGTACATCAGCGTCACGAAACGCGTTCCAGTCATGACTGTCGCTCGTTGCAGGTTGCTCCACTGGATCGTGCGCCGCGGCGGTTCCACACACGAAGCCTCGGCGCCGCCGCACGACCACCACATCATTCGGTGACCGCAGCCGCGACGTCCCGAGTCACCGCGGGCGTCACGGCCACGGCGTCCAGCAATTCGGCCAGCTCGCCGGTCAGTGTGCGGCGTTCGAAACGCCGAGGGGTCCAGTCGCCGATTTCCAGTCGCCGCCGGGTCAGGAAACGGCGGACGTCCTCGGCCAGACTGCCACAGATCGCTTCGATCTCGTTCGGGGCATGCGTCACCGCCAGCGGACACGCGTCGGCGATTTCCTGCACTTCTCCACGGGGAGCCACGCAGAAGATCCGGCGCCGCGCTGCCATGTACTCGAAAATCTTCGAAGGGACCACACGTTCGGCCCCCGCCACGTCCGCCAGCGTCACACACAGCGCGTTGGCCTGCAGCATCAGCCGCACCGCATCGCCATGGGAGACGTGTCCCAGCTCATGGACGTTTACGGGCGTGCTGGCCAATTGCATCAACAATGCCCGTTCGCGCGGCAGGATGCGCCCGGCGACGACCAGGTCGATGTGCTCGGCCAGTTCCGGAGCCGTCTTGGACAAACGGCACAGGGCCCGGACCAGCGGCTCCGGCGAAGTCAGCCGCCACAGGCTGCCGGTGTAAGTCAGCCGGTAACGTTCACCGAACGTCTCCAACGTGGGGGCCGCCGGAAAATCCGCGGCGTCCCAGCCGTTGTAGATGCAGCGGCTCAACGGCTCGTTGCCCAGAGCCCGCGCGCGGGTCGCCAGAGTCGCGACGCTCCGCCGCGTGGTCGCCACAACGGCGCGCGCCGTCCGCAGGACCCTGTCCTCCAGACGTCGATGCCGCGCACCGACGTACCGGCTGCGGGACTTGTTCTCCCAGTAGCGATTGCTGATGTCCCATTCGTCCCGATAGTCCACCACCAACGGCAACCCGTACGCCCGACTGATGCGAGCGCCCAGAACCAGCGACGAAAACGGCGGCGCCGAAACAAACACCGCGTCGTGCGGCCGTTCGGCCAGCGCACGCCGCGCCGCCCGATACGCCGCGGGATTCCACAACACCTGAGCGTCCGGAACCAGCAGCGTATTGGCCAGCTCCTTGACCAGCACGGCCGGAAGCCGTAGTAACCGGGATCCGCGCCGCGACCGTGTGCCTTCGTCCGCGGTGCCGTCGCCGGACCGGTCCGCCATACCGCTCCCACGCGCCACCGCTCTCTTCAGGCCATAGCCCGGTTCGAGGGTCCGTGCCCGAATCACCGGAACACCGGGCGGGATCTCGTCGCACAGAGCGCCATCGACCAGCGGCGCGGACGGATTGGCGACCGTCAGCACCGTCGGATGCCACCCGAACTCGGGCAGGTACTTGACGAACTTCGTCGGACGCAGCGAACCGACGCTGGCGATCGGCGGAAACGTGTACGAGATGAACAAGACCCGCCGGATTCCGTCAGTCACCATCCCGCCCTCCGGACATCACCATGCACTTCGCGGTCGCTTCGGATCGGGCCGAAGTCGCCGCCGGCACCAGCCGGTCGGCACTGCGCGTCCCGCCGTCGGCGCACTGCGCCGCAGCCGGCACACGGGCTTCCGCAAACAGCCTCACGATTTCCGCGGCCGTTTCCGACCATGACCGCGGCCGGTACGAACGCGCTCCTTCGGCAAAGCGTCGGTCGAGCACCTCCTGCATGGCCGCACTCAACGCCGTCGCGTCCCCTTTGGGCACCAGAATGCTCCACCGCGGATCGTGGATTTCTCGCACGCTGCCCACGTCGGTCGCTACGAACGGCGTTGCGCAAGCCAGCGATTCGCGCAGCACGTTGGGCAGGCCTTCGGAGTCGCTGCTGAGCACCGTGGCGTTCGCCGCGCGGTAAACCGCCGGCAACGCCTCCGGCGGCATGGCCCCCAGCCACCGCACCTGTTCGCCCACTCCTCGCGCCACCGCGTGACTCTGCAACGCGTCCCGCCGGCTTCCATCCCCGGCCAGCAGAAGCACCGCGTTCGGGCACCGCGTTCGTACTTGCGCGAACGCGTCCAGCAGGACGTCCAGACGCTTGACCGGTTCCATTCGCCCGACCCAGGCGTAGATCGTCGCGTCGGCCGGCAGACCCAGCTCTGCGCGGGCGGCCCGCCGATCGCCGGGGCGAAACCGCTGCGTGTCGATTCCCTGCTCGACCGCGATTGCATTGGCGTTCGGACACACGTCGCGCACGACACGCACCAGCCCACGGCTCACACAGAAGACGCGGTCCGCGGCCCCGAGCGTTTCGACGACGACTGGCCGCCTCCGCGGGTGTCGCGGAACGATCAGCACATCCGAGCCCCCGACGATGATCCCCACAGGAAGGCCCAATCGTCGGGCGCAGTGCACCGCGAACGTGCCGTCCGGATCGACCCAGTACGACAGGACCGCTTCGGCATCGATGCGTTTGGCTGCGTGCCAGACGGCTCGGCGGCACCAGCGCCACAAATCGCGATGCCGTCGCCACGCGCCCGTTCCGGGCACCGCGAAGTACGGCGCAAAAGCGACGTCCCGCCGGGTTGCCGCCACCTCGGCACTTCCCGCAGCCTGCCACAGCCGCAGGAATTCAACGACGTTCCGAGGCACGACCGCAGCGCAGCGGTCCTGTTGGCTCAGCGCCGCCAGCAGGGCCGCGTTGTAGACGCCCCGCATCGGCGCCGCTGCGTCCGGGAAAACGGTCGTGACCATCAATACGCGCATCGGCGATCATCCTTCGGCGAGCGAACGGCGGAGCGCTTCGTCCATCGGCACCCGCGGTCCCCACTGAAGCCACTGTTTGGCCCGTCGGTTCGTAAATCGCAGCGGATTCCACGCAGCCCGACTTCGGTATTCGGTCAGCACCGGCGGCAACTGCCGGGTGGACCACTCCGCATAGCGGTGGTACCAGCGACACAGCCGGTGCATCAGCCAGCCCGGCACAGGCAGCGTCCGCACCTGTTTCCCCGCGCGCCGACAGGCTCGTAGTACCTCGCGCGGCGTCGGCAACCGGTCGTCCAGCACGTTGCAGACGACGTCCTTCTCCAGCGGCACGACGGCCGCCTGCACAACGGCCTCCGCACAGTTCTCGACGTACGTGTACGGCAACGGTCGCCGACCGGTCACCCGCAGCCGCCACGAGCCGATCTTCAGGCCGATGCGGTCGCTGAGCGCGCCGCGGCCGGGGCCGATGATCACACCCGGCCGCAGTACCACCAGTTGCGTGTCGCTTGCCGCCAACTGCTCGCGGGCCACGCGCTCCTGGACCACTTTGCTGTAGGTGTACGGATCACGCTCGTGCGGCTGCGGATCGACCGGGCTGTTTTCGTCCAGTTCGCTGCCCGGTGTCATGCGGGCCGTGCCATACACCGCCAGCGAACTGACCAGTACGAACCGAGGCACGCGTTCCTCGGCGAGCGCCCGGCAGAGCACGCGCGTCGGCACGACGGTATTCAGGAACAGCGCCGGTGTGCTGCCCCGCAATGCCGCCGCCAGGTGAACCACACAGCCCGCTCCCCGAATCGCGCTCCTGCAGCTCGCTCCGTCCGCCAGGTTGCACACACGGCATTCGACCGCGGCCCAGCGGGTCGACCCGAGAAAGTCACGCAGTGCAACCACGTCGCTGGTGGGACGCACCAGGCACCGCACGGCCAGTCCCCGATCGACCGCCGCGCGTACGACGTGTCGTCCGAGAAAGCCCGTCGCTCCCGTAACGGCCAGAGATGTCATTGCCGGACCTCCTCCAGGCGTCCGTCGGCCTGCCCGGTCTCGGTGATACGTTCCGCCGGATCGGCCGCTGCCTGTCGATCGGCCACACGACGCAACGTGTCCCGGGCATCCGAGTCATCGGGCGCCGGCTCGGGTCCGTTGCGCACGGGTGCGCCGGTCGCGTGTGCCTCACACTCGGCGAAGATCCGATCCATCAGCCGTGTGACACGCAGGATCTCGGCGTACGCGATCGGCGGCGGACCTCCGTTGCGAACCGCCGCGTGAAACTCGGTGAACAGAGCCCGCATGCCCGCGAAGTAGTGGATGTCGCAGCGAAGGAACCGCCGGAGGTTCGTCCACAGATTCACGGCCGCCTCACGAAGCTGCCGTGCGGGAATCTCCAGCTTGGCGAACGCCCCCGGCGATCGCGGCGTCCGGTAACGACGAATGACCTGGGCATCGAGGTCGACCTCGAGCGACGCCCGCGACCCGTAGATCCGTGTGATCCGCGCATGCGGCCGGATGGCACTGGTGAAAGTCAGCGCCCCCGACATGTCCCGTCCCCGGAGCAGCACGCGCAGTTCCGTGGCAAATCCGTACTCGTGCAGCGAAAACCATTCGGCCAACACGCCCGGATGCTCGTCGGGCATCAGGTCCGTGATGCGATACAGCGGATGCGAAATCGTGTTGTGGAACAGCCCGCCCGGAAGACGTCGGGCCCAGTGTTCCGGATCGGCCGCAACCAGACGCCCGAAGGGCCCATCCAGCGGATATCCCAGCAGCGATTCCACGTGTCGCACGCGGCCCAGTTCCCCGTCCCGAGCGCATCGCAGCGCCTGCCGCCAGATCGGATCCCAGGACTGGTCGTGTCCGACACAGACCAGACGCCCCGCCCGCTCCGCCGCCTGCAGGACGCGCTCCGCTTCCGCGGCGTCGACCGTAAACGGCTTTTCGACATAAACGTGCACACCCGCGTCCAGCAGCCGCATCGCCAGCGACCCGTGCGACTGGGCAGGCGTCGTCACGTGAACCGCGTCGATCCGTGGACCGGCCAGCATCGCTTCCAGATCGCAGAACCAGTGCGGCACGCCGAATCGCATCGCCGCCTGTTCGGCCAGCTCGGGATGGCGGTCGCACACCGCCACCACCCGCACCCCCGGCACGTACCGCAACTGGGTCAGGTGCGCATCGGCGATCTGTCCGCAACCGACCAGCGCCACGTGGACCGTGCCATCCGCCTGATTCGCACTCATGCCGCCTCTCGGTTTCACGAGAAAAGCCCGATTGCTCGAATCGCCCCCGCCCTCACGGGTTTTTCCGGAACGCCTTTGCCGGGGAGTGCGTCCGGAGC
>RFHO01000237.1 GCA_003696385.1 Planctomycetota bacterium
CAGGGAACGATCGACTACAAGCGGATCGGCAAGATCGAGCTGTACAAGTCGCTGATCGAGAAGTACGAAAAGCAACTGGCCACGGCTCAGACGGACTTCGAATTCGAGCACCTGAAGAAACTCGAACAGGACATCCAACAGTTGCACAGTGAGCTGGTCGGCCCGATCAAGGCGCTGGAAAAGGAACTGGTCGAAGAGGCTCGCAAGCTGCTGACCGACGAGCAACGGGCCCGCGGCCCGGCTCCGATGCCCGAGCTTCCCGTCGACCGCATCAACTGGCAGACGATCTGGGCGTTGTTGGTCATCGGCGGCCTGCTGATCGCCGGCCTGCTCACGCCGCTGGCGGCCGTCGCCGGTGCGGGACTGCTGACGTTGTTCTACCTGGCGATGCCGCCGTGGCCGGGTGTGCCCGAACCGCCCGGGCCGGAGCATGCCTTCATCGTCAACAAGAACTTCATCGAAGCGGTGGCGTTGCTGGCGATCGCGGCGATGCCCACGGGACGCTGGTTCGGCATCGACGGCATCGTACATGCATTGTGGAAGCTGCGTCGGTTACGCAAACAGGGAATCGAGGTGTGAGCAGCGGCTGCGGTCGCCAGGGCCATTCGTCGCCGACTTCGCGGGACGGAGCGGTGCGCGTGAGCCGCAGGAGCATGCCGGAGCGGACATTGGAGGCGGTCCGGCGGTCGGTCGGGCGGTTGCCGGTGCGCGTTGGTGGGAAACAATGGGGGCGGACGGCGGACGCGGCGCGGCCGTTGGCCCCCGCGTCCGGGAACTTCTGCGCGAATCGATGCGTCTGAAGGGATTGGCCGTCGAGCCGAACGGTCTTGCGGTTTTCGGCGGCCCTCGGCACACCGAGACGTTTCCCACCCCGAAGCCTGCCATGCGTTTGAAGCCGCCGGCAAGGCGGCGTTTTGATCGGCCATCCCCTTTCACGTTAGACTGCGGCGAACGGCGGCCGCGACGGAAGGTCCACCGTGGCGGCGTACGTCACCGCTGCGAATGTCGGTGCGACGCGCGGCCCGGCGGGTGAGCATGCGGAGTTCGCACCGCAGGCTGTTCGCGACACGGTCGCACGGTTGAGGCGACGGGTTTCGTCGCCGCCCAGACGGCACAGGAGAAGATTCGATGCACCTGACACCGGAACAGAAGCAGATCGGCCGGGACAATTTCAACGAAGCCGTCGCTTTCACGCGGCGTGAGTTTCTGGGCGGTCTGGCCGCGACGGCCAGCGGCCTGGGCGCGACGTATTTCGGCTACGAACAGCTGAAGGGTGAGCGCGTCAAGACGGCGTTCATCGGCACCGGCGACGAGGGCAACGTGCTGATCACGCAGCACCCGGTGGACTACATGGAGGTCGTGGCGATTGCCGATCTGCGGCCGACGAACCGCCGCCGGGCCTTCCACGGCGACGGCAACGAACATCGCGTCGGCCTGATCAAGAAAGTCGGTGCCAAAGCGGCGAAGAAGATCCGCGTCTACAAGGATCACCTGGAGCTGCTGAAGCACGAGCCGGACGTGGAGCTGTGCGTGGTGGCCGTCCCGCTGAACCAGCACGCGCGGGTGGCGATCGACTGCATGCGGGCCGGCAAGCACGTGCTCAGTGAAAAGCTGATGGCCCACAGCGTCCGCGAGTGCAAGGAAATCATCCGTGTCGCGCGGGAGACCAAGCGGCTGTATGCCGTCGGCCACCAGCGGCATTACAGCGTGTTGTACGACAACGCCAACACGCTGATCCGCAACGGTCTGCTGGGCGACATCAAGTTCATCCGGGCGTCCTGGCACCGCAACAACAGCTTCCCTGGCCGCGACAGTTGGCGCAAGCCGATTCCGGCCGAGGACGCCCGCGAGCTGGAAGGCAAGGTCCAGCAGTACGGTTACGACACGATGAACCACCTGGTCAACTGGCGGCTGTACCACAAGACCGGTGGCGGCCTGATGGCCGAGCTGGGCAGCCACCAGTTGGATGCCTGCAGCATCTTCCTGGGCAAGGTGCATCCGATCGCCGTACAGGGCTATGGCGGCAAGAACTTCTACGGCGTGAAGGGCGTCGGCTCGCTGGACAAGCAGATGGACGACCGCGAGATCGACGATCACGTCTATGTGACGTTCGAGTTTCCCGGTCCGCACTATGAGGAAGACCACGACGACATCGTGATCGTGACCTATTCGTCGATCAACACGAACCGGCTGGAGCCGTATGGCGAGACCGTCTTCGGCAGCCGGGCGACGTTGATCACGCAGCAGGAGCAGGAAGTGCTGCTGTTCAAGGAGGCGGGACCGTCGACCGGACCGGGCGGCCTGGAGCAGCGGCTGCACGTGATCACCGGCGACAGCGGCCAGCCCGTACTGGACGCCAGCGAAAGCCTGGCGCCGTCCACGCAGGCTGCGGTTGCCGCATCCACGATGCAGAAAGTCAGCCGCGGCTATACCGAAGAGATGGAGCACTTCTGCCACTGCATCCGCACGAACAATTACGGCCCGCCCGAAGACGGCGGCTTGCGGTGCAACGGCGTGGTGGCCATGGCGGACGCCATCATGGCGCTGACGGCCAACCTGGCGATGAAGCACAAGAAGCGGGTCGTGTTCAAACCCGAATGGTTCGATCCGGACAACCCGGCCGTGCCGGAAGAGGATCCGGAGATCATCGGCTGAGTCGCGGGCCGCAGGACGCCGGAGTGCCGATCTGTTTCGTGCGTTCTTTCCCCGTCTCCGGTTGGAAGACATTCGGCCGTGGTCGCTCGGTCCCGAATCGGGCATCGCGCACGGCTCGGTGCGGCTCGGCGCCGTCGAGGCGGCACCGTCGAGGCGGCGGTCGTCCGGCATGGAATGGTGCCGCGTACGGACGCCGACGAGTGCGGCCGGAACCCGTTTTCCGGGGATTGTTCCGCTCGTCCTTTGCGGGGCAATCCTCTTGCGCGCCGGCCTCGGAGCATTTCGCGGAATGCGGTTGGAGGTGACCGGCCCGACGCCGCCGTTTCGGCGTGATCGGGCGCAAAGTTGCTGGGCGCTCCCGGCCGCTCTAGCATGCTACGCTTTGGGAAACGACAGGGAACACGTCCCTTCGGCATAGGAATCCGGTGTTCGCAAATGCGCAGCACGTTTCTCGGAACGGTCGGCTTTGTAGCGGGTTGTGTGTGCGCGTCGTTGCCGCTTGCGGCCAACGATGCCTTCACGCCGCCGTACACCCGGGAACGGAACGTGGTGTACGGTGAGACGGCCGGGGTAGGCCTGGTCATGGACGTTTTCCGTCCCCACGGCATCGAGCCGAACGGATTGGCCGTGATCGATGTTGTCAGTGGGGCGTGGCATTCGGATCGCGGCAAACTGCGCGACCACGAGATGGCCCAGGTCTTCGCGATTCTCTGCAGGCGTGGTTACACGGTTTTCGGCATCCGACCGGGCTCGATGTCGAAGTTCAGTGTGCTGGAGATGATCGACCATCTGAAGCAAGGGGTCCGCTGGGTGCGGGCCAATGCCGACCGTTACGGCGTGGACGCCGATCGCATGGGGCTGATGGGGGCTTCGGCCGGCGGGCATCTGGCCTGTCTTCTGACGGTCACACTGGCCGATGAACTCCGTCGTGCCGGCAAAAAGCCCGATGGTCGCGTCGAAGGGATCGCCGCCGTGGCGGTGTTCTTCCCTCCCACGGACTTTCTGGATTTCGGCGGACGGGGAGTCGATGTGAAGGCCGACGACCGCATCGGCCGAGCCATCCGGCGACTGGCCTTTCCCGACGGTGTGGACGGTTTGAGCGAAGAGGCGATCCGCCGGCGCCTGGTGGAGATTTCGCCGGCACGGCGGGTCACGCCCGGTCTGCCCCCGTTTCTGCTGATCCATGGGGACGCGGACCCGATCGTCCCGTTGCAGCAGTCCCGCGCGCTGGTTGCCGCGCTCAAACGGGCCAAGGTTCCCGTCGAACTGATCGTCAAGCCCGGTGGAGGACACCCCTGGTTGACGATCCACGAAGAAGTGGCGCGGATGGCGGATTGGTTCGACGAGACTCTTGCGGTGCGAGAAGACACCCGCCGTGACGCGGCGATTTCGCAGCCGACAAGCCGCATCGTCATCGACGGCCGCTTCGACGACTGGCGGGGCATCCGCAGTTATCGCGATCCCCAAGGCGATCCGCACACGACGACCGAGGAAACGCGGTCGGCACGTCCCGAGTTGATAGCCCATCCGGACGTCGATCTGGTCGAGTATGCCGTGGCCCACGACGACGAGGCACTGTACTTCCGCTTTCGTGCCCTGGGACGGATCGGACGGACGCAGAAGGCCGGTCCCGGCCGTGCGGCGGGACGTTATTACGTCATCGTGACGATCGACGTCGACAACGACGATCGGACCGGCTACTGGCTGCATGAAGGGGGCTACTTCCCCACCAGTCGCGGCTACGACGTGAACGCGGAAATCGAATACTACAATGGTGCATTCAACACCGCGTGCTATCTCAACCATGGGGCGCGGACCGACGAGGAACTCGCCCAGGCGTTCCGGGATCAAAGCGCCGGCCGCTATCGTCCCGGTCATGATGGGCCGTATCCGGCCGGTTTCCTGCGGGTCAGGCCGGGGACGTATCGCCATTACACTCAGTGGGTTTATCACGCAGACGACACGATCACGTTCGTCCGGGACAAGGGGCCGGTGGTGCTGGGAATCGCGACCGCCGCCGTTTCCGATGACGGACATCAACTGGAAGCGCGGTTCCCGTACAAGGGCTTCTTGAAGGACGAAAACGGCAAACCCATCGTGGCTTTGGGGAGGACGATCGATCTTTCCTTCTCGCTGGAGGCGAGCGGGGAACTGGCCCCCGGCCGGCAGTGGGCCTCCGACACTGGAGAGCCGATCAACGGTTATCGCCTCCTGCCTCTGGATCGTGAAAAGCCGCGCGTCCGGTGACCGGTGCCGCCGTCGACCTTCCGCAGCGCCTCGTTCGGATGCGAAACGACCGATGTGATACGGCGTTGCGTGCGCGTCGTGTATTCTGAGGGCGGTTCGAACACCATCCCCGGGGTTCCCAATGAGGCACGGCGGGGACCGCCTGAAAAGAAAGTCGCTCACACCATGCTCCGTCCATTCAGACGACCACTGGCTGTTTCGGGTGTTCTGGCCCTGCTCGGCATGCTGCTCGGGGCTTCCAAGCCGGCGACAAGTCCCAGAAGTTCCGTGTTGGCCAACAGCTGGCGAGGGTTTCAGCCCGGTGTCGCCACAAGGGAAGACGTCGTCGGCCGGCTCGGCCCCGCTCCCATTGAAACACGGCGGTCGGACGATCTGCGCTATCCGTCGGAAGGGCGGCCGGGGTTGAATGATCGCTTGTACTTTCGAGACGGCCGCTTGGCGCTGGTCACGTCCGCATCGGTCGATGCCCGGTATCCCGATCGGGCGGCGATCGTGGAGCGATTGGGCGAACCCGAACACGTCGTTCGCTTCGTCACGCAGGAGTACCTCGACTATTCGGAACACGGGCTGCGTTTCATCTGTGACAAGGCCGGCAGGACCATCGGAACGATCCATTTTGAGCCGCGCCGCCGGCGGGTTCCCGCGGACTATCCGAATGCGCGTATCGATCTGCGCAGAGCGGCGGGATCCGTCGCGCCGGCCGACCCGCCCGCGGAATTTCGCGTCGGAGCGGCACAGGTGAGTATCAGTCCACAGCGGCTGGATGATCTGACGGCTTCCGGCGCAGCGGCGCGGTTGCACGTCGCTCAGGATCTGAAGGCCCGCGCCGCGATTTTCAAGAATGCCCAAACGACGATCGTCTTCCTCGGACTGGATGTCTTCGGGCTCGGACCGTGGGATGTGGCGGCGATCCGCGAGGAGCTGTCCAAACGCGGTTACCGGAACGTGATCCTCGCCATGTCCCACACCCATGCCAACGTCGACACGATCGGCTTCTACGGCTACTACCCGGCCCGATACGCCGGGGTGATTCGGGAACGAGCGGTTTCCGCCGTCCTGAAAGCGGCTGAGAACCTTCGGCCGATCCGTGAACTGAGGCTGGGCAGTGTGGAGATGCCGCTGGCCGGCGGCCGTGTCGTCGATCTGGTCCGCAACGCCCGGGATCCGGGACTCTTGGATCCGACCGTCTCGATCGTACAAGCCATAGGCCGGGACGGAAGGCCGGTGTTGAATCTCATCCATCTCGCTTGCCATCCGGAGGTCATCCGCCTGGAGGAGACGCGCGGTTTGTCTCCCGATTATGTGGGCACCTTGTGTGAAGAAGTGAGCCGGCGGCTGGGCGGGCAGACCGTTTTTCTCAACGGTGCCCTCGGCGGCATGGTCACTCCCGATACCCGTTTCCGGACGCAACAGGCAGCCGAGCGGATGGGACGGCGATTGGCCGAGTTCGTCGTTCAGGCCGCACGTCGCGCGGAACCCAGCGGCAGCTATCGGCTATGGCGGCTTCGCCGGACGGTGGTGTATCCCATCACCGGCGAGACCGTGCGGGCCTTTCTGCAGGATCCTCCGCGTCCCGTCGACCTCTACCAGGGCCGCTTCAAGACCGAGATGAATGCCGTGTGGGTCGGTGACGCCCAGTTCATCACGGTTCCCGGCGAACTGTTGCCCGATATCGGCCTGGAGATCGTCTCGCACATGAAGGGCCGGCTGCGGATCATCGTCGGACTGGCCAACGACGAACTCGGCTACCTTGTGCCCAGCTTCGATTTTCGCGTCGGGCACTACGAGGAACGCACCGGGCCCGGTGCTGCCGGCGGCGAGATCACGCGCAGCGTGGGTTTGCAACTGGCGCCGCTGGTGCCGGCCGAATGAGCCCGAGACGGTTGCCGATCGGGTAGCAAATCGTCGTCGCTTCAGTTACCGGCGGTTTTTGCCGGCCGGTGCCGGCCGGCTGTCGTCCCATCGCAAGCGAAGGTTGTTGCCATGAGCGGTTTGACATTGATCTGTCTCGCGGGACTGGCCGCCGCCGAGCCCTCATTTCGGGCGGAACTCATCTTCCCCTTGCATCCCAAGCACAACCATGCTCCGGGCATCGTGGAATGTCCCAACGGCGACCTCCTGGTGTCGTGGTATCGGGGCTCGGGCGAGCGGTCGGCCGACGACGTGGCCGTCTACGGCGCCCGCAAGAAGAAAGGGGCGACCGAGTGGAGCGACGCCTTCCTGATGGCCGACCGTCCCGGCTTCCCTGACTGCAACACTGCGATGATGATCGACAAACGCGGCCGCTTGTGGCTGTTCTGGCCCACCATCCTGGCCAACACGTGGGAATCGTGCCTGACCAATTATCGTGTCTCCAGCGACTATCTTGGACCGGGCGCACCGCGTTGGGAACGGGAGGGGATGATCCTGCTGAAACCGGACGACTTCCACGACGAGGGCGTCAGGATTCTCGAAGCCGAACTCAAGAAGCTGCCCCGACCGCTCACACCGCGCGAAAGCGCGGAAGTGGCCTCCATCCGCGAAAGGCTGGGCGATAAGCTCTTTCAGCGTCTCGGCTGGCAGCCGCGCTGCAAGCCGACGATTCTGCCCAGCGGCCGGATTCTGCTGCCGCTGTACAGCGATACGTTTTCCATCTCGATCATGGCCGTCAGCGACGACGAAGGCCGCACCTGGTACGCCAGCAAGCCGTTGATCGGTTTCGGCAACATCCAGCCGACAGTCCTCCGCCGCAACGACGGAACCCTCGTTGCCTATATGCGCGAAAACGGACCGCGGGACCGCATCCGCGTGTCCGAATCAACCGACGACGGCCTCACCTGGGGACCGGTCGGCGTCACCGACCTGCCCAACCCGGGTTCCGGACTGGACGGCGTACGCCTGGCCAACGGGCATTGGCTGCTGGTCTACAACGATACCACCAGTGGCCGAAACAGCTTGGCCGTGTCCATCTCCGACGACGAAGGCCGAACCTGGCGGTGGACGCGACACCTGGAACGCCACGAGACCGGGCGTTACCACTATCCGGCCGTCATCGAAGGTCGTGATGGCACGATACACGTCGTCTACAGTTACCACGTGAAAGGCGGCAAGAGCATGAAGCATGCCGCCTTCAACGAAGCCTGGGTGCAGGCTGGCGACTGATGGCGGACGAAGCGACTGCGATCATCAGCAGCGAGGCGGGCGTAAACGCGTTTCTCGGTCAGAACGGGGCGCGAGCGCGCTCGGGATCGTGCCGAGACGAACCCTGAGGATGGCGAAAGAACGGTCGTTTTCGTGCCGGCGTGCTGCGTGTACGTCGATGACGCACCCCGGCGGGTTCGCTGAAAGTTCCCGAGCACGCTCGAACCGGACAGGTGCGACTTCGATGCGGCCTTTGTCCCGTGGCGAAAGGCGTGGAATGGGGACGGCTGCCGCGTTTCCCTCCGGCGGAGGAAGCCGGAGACAGGAGATGTGAGGAGTGTCCGTCCGGTGGGAAGCCCGCGGCCTCAGCGGGAAGCAAAATCTCCGACGGCACCGGCGCCGCGCCGACGCTACGGGATTGGCGTTGTCACTGAGGGCGCCGCGGGCCTAGACTACCGCACTCGGCGGATCTCGCGGACAGCGGCGGTGTCGGCGACGGAACGCGAACGGCCA